>JBJKYU010000041.1:0-6557 GCA_045560885.1 Alphaproteobacteria bacterium | reverse complement strand
GTATTATTGGGAGTTCTGGTTCAGGAAAGAGTACCATGCTCCGATGTATCAATTTTTTAGAAACTCCAAATAAAGGAGTTATTAATGTTTGTGGAGAAGTTATAGATTGCTCTCAAGCTAATTTAGATGGTCCAGATAAAGAATTACAATCCCAAATCATAACTCTTCGAAAAAAACTTGGCATGGTGTTTCAAAGTTTTAATTTATGGTCTCATATGAATATTCTGGACAATATAACCGAGGCACCTGTTCATGTTCTTGGAAAAGAAAAAGAGGTCGCAGAACAAGAGGCGTTGAAACTTCTTCAACAAGTTGGAATTGAAGAAAAAGCCTATGCCTACCCAGCTCATTTGTCGGGTGGTCAACAACAACGTGCGGCTATCGCTCGAGCATTAGCCATCAACCCTGAAATTCTTCTTTTTGATGAGCCGACCTCTTCGCTTGATCCGGAATTAGTTGATGAAGTTTTGAGTGTGATGCGTAATTTAGCTGAACAAGGAATGACGATGTTAGTAGTAACTCATGAAATGGAGTTTGCACGAAAAGTAAGTAACAAAGTTATTTTTTTGCATGATGGTTTGATTGAAGAGGAAGGACATCCTGACACAGTTTTTACAAACCCCCAATCAGAGCGGTGTCGTAATTTCTTATTTAATAGACGCGATTAGCAATTTTTTATAACTTAGCTCCGTGAATTCATTACTATTATTTTTAGTAAGGCTGCTTGATTTTTACACTATCATTGTTTTTTTCTATGTTGTGGTTTCGTGGCTTTTTCATTTTAATATTCTCAATAGCCAAAATGTTTTTTTATGGAGAGTGTATGAGAGCTTTCAAAAACTAACAAATCCTCCCTTAAAATACATTAGAAGATATTTGCCTAACTTTGGTGGTATAGATATCTCACCTGTGTTATTGATACTAATTATTTATCTATTTAAAGACTTACTCATTGAGTATTGGCCGAGGGGATAGAGGGAGAACTAGATGGCAACAAATATTGATGGCAAAGCATTCGCTGCCAAAATAAGATCACAAGTAAAAGAAGATGCGGATAATTTAATAGCAAAAAAGCAAATAGATCCTTGTTTAGCGGTGGTATTAGTTGGTGAAAACCCTGCAAGTAAAGTTTATGTGGGCGCAAAAACTAAAATGGCTGCTGAATGCAATATTAAAACAAAAGATTATAAACTGGATGAGGATACAGATCAGGAAACTCTTCTCAAACTTATCAAGATGCTAAATGAAGATACTGATATTCATGGAATTTTAGTTCAGTTACCTCTTCCAAAACAAATTGATGAAAGAAGTGTTATTGATGCTATTGCAGTAGAAAAAGATGTTGATGGATTTCATGCTATCAACGCAGGAAGATTGTCTATCGGTGGGGATATGCTCAAAAAAGCTTTTATTCCTTGTACGCCATTAGGCTCTTTGTTGCTCTTAAAAGATAATATTGATGATTTATCGGGAAAAAATGCCGTAGTTGTTGGCCGATCAAATATTGTAGGCAAACCGATGTCTCAACTTTTAATAGAAGAGTCTTGCACTGTCACCGTTGTTCACTCAAAAACTAAAAATGTTGAGGCGATTTGTTCTCAAGCTGATGTCG
The DNA here is from genome assembly GCA_045560885.1 of Alphaproteobacteria bacterium. Taxonomy (GTDB): domain Bacteria; phylum Pseudomonadota; class Alphaproteobacteria; order HIMB59; family HIMB59; genus HIMB59. Next base: position 4,945 of record JBJKYU010000041.1, on the reverse strand, counting down.
TAGTTGTTGCTGCCGGAAGGCCAGAAATGGTTAATGGTGATTGGTTAAAAGAAGGAGTGGTGGTGATTGATGTTGGGATTAATAGAGTTCCTGTAACTAAAGAAGACGGTAGCGAAGGAAGTAAGATTGTCGGGGATGTAGATTTTGAAAGCGCATCGAGTAAGGCTTCTAAAATTACGCCTGTTCCTGGTGGTGTTGGTCCAATGACTATCGCTTGTCTTTTAAGAAATACGGTAACATCAGCATATCGTCATGCGGGGTTAGGCGATCCTAGGGGTACTGTCGACTCAGAATCTCAAGATCAGTACAAAGACAAGTATATAAATCACTAGTTTCTAATTAATTAGTTACTTTTGCCTCTTTTTCTCTATCCTCAACTTCGATGGATAAGGAAGAAATAAAAAAAATATTTGGTTTAGTATTAGTGGATCATAATATTGAGGAATTTTTTAAATATTGCACTGATGATTTTAAGCTCATATTACACCCCAAGCATATTGCTGCTGGAATTTATGATAAGAAAAATATTTATAAACTTTTTGAACACTTAGATAAATCTTTTCCTCATTGGAGTGAGACTATAGAAAAAATTTATCATGATAAAGAAGAGAGGGTTTTTATTACTATATCAAGAGGCAAATCTTCTACTATAAAAGACTTATGGGATATTCATTTTCTTTACTACAACGAAAAAAATAAAATTTATAAAATTGAAGAGAGGATCGACACCCTACACCTAGCAGAGGGAAATATTGGTCCTAGAATTTAAGCTTATTTTTTTTTAAACGAAGCGCGTTTAACTTAATAAAGCCCTCGGCGTCTCTTTGATCATAATTAGATGACTCGAAGGTGGCCAAATCTTCATCATAAAGACTGTTAGGTGATTTTCTTCCAATCACAATCACGTTGCCTTTATACAGGACAAGTTTGACTTCACCGTTAACTCTTTTTTGTGTCTCATCAATAGCTTTTTGCATCATGATACGCTCTGGAGCAAACCAATAACCGTTATAAACCAATCTTGCATATTTCGGCATGAGTTCATCTTTGGTGAATACTTCTTCTCGATCCAAAGTAATACTTTCCATTGCACGGTGTGCTTTTAATAAAATCGTTCCGCCCGGCGTTTCATAAACTCCTCTTGATTTAATTCCAACATATCGGTTTTCAACTATATCAACTCGGCCAATACCGTTGGCAGCACCTAATTTGTTGAGTTTTTCTAAAAGGTTAAATGGAGATAGTTTTTTTCCATTAATAGCAACAGCGTCTCCTTTTTTAAACTGAATTGTAATTACCGTTTCTTTATTCGGAGCACTTTGGGGGCTCTTGGATATTCCAAAAACATTTTCTGGGGGTCTCTTCCAAGGATCTTCTAAAATTTTTCCCTCTGCTGAACGATGAAGAACGTTTGCATCCACACTATAAGGTGACTCCGTTCTATTGTGTTTCATGATGGGTATTTTATGTTTTGCGGCAAACTCTAAAAGCTTTGTTCGAGAAGATAAATCCCACTCGCGCCAAGGAGCAATAACCTTTATTTTTGGCTCTAAAGCATAATAAGAAAATTCAAAACGAACTTGGTCATTTCCTTTTCCGGTTGCGCCATGAGAGACGGCATTGGCTTTTTCTCTTTTAGCAATTTCGATTTGTCTTTTTGCAATCAGTGGTCTTGCAATAGACGTTCCTAATAAATACTCACCCTCATAAATAGTATTACAACGAAACATTGGAAAAACATAATCTCTGACAAATTCTTCTTTTAAATTTTCAATATATATTTTTTTTGCACCTAATTTTTTTGCTTTTGCTTTTGCTTCATCAAGTTCAGCTCCTTGTCCAAGATCAGCAGCATAAGCAATCACATCGGCATTGTATTCTGTTTGTAACCATTTAAGAATGACGCTTGTATCAAGACCGCCTGAGTATGCTAAAACAATTTTTGATTTCATTTAATAAATTAGCAGTCGTTTTGCAATGCTTCGTAAGCTTTTGTAAAACCAATTAAGGTATAAGTATCTGTGGTCTCAGTTCCTCTTTGAGAGTATCCCACCACAGTCATTCCCTTTCCTGCTTTCATGGCATCGATAATAATTCGATCATCTTTCATTGACCAGGCAGAGTCATTTTCTCCAAAAAATTGATAGTTATTTCCATCAATGGCAACTTTGACGTATTTATTGGGATCATAAGGATAGCCAGCATCAATTCTTACATATTCCGCACTATCGTCTTTGAAGACATAAAAGAGAACGGTTCCTCTTTGGCTGTAATCTCCCTTTTCCGTAAGAGGAATTTGGAAGATGGAGCAGGCATTGCCATCCACTTTTTTAAAAGACCACTTGCCGTGATCATGCTTAAAAGATAGCTCGTGGGCAAAAACGTTGCTAATTAAAAAGAATATAGAAACGAATGTATAAATAACTTTGTTCATGATGGATAAATGTGCTGAGAATATACCAATTAAGATTGATTTTTAAAATAATAAATAGAGAATAATAATTGGAGAGATTAATGGTTAAGGTACAAAACCCTTTTGCGGTGGCGTTGGTTAATATTGCTGACAGCCAAGATATTGGAAGTTTCAAAAAAATATTTGATTATTTTAGTCCTAGGCTCAAGTCCTTTTTGATGAAATCAGGAGCTGATGAAGGTATTGCGGAAGAAATCATCCAAGAAACTATGACCATTATTTGGACAAAAGCTGATTACTACGACCCAAAGGTTGCCTCTCCAAGTACCTGGATCTATACCATCGCCCGAAATAAAAAAATTGATATCCTTAGAAAAAGCAGAAAAGCTATTTTAGAAAACATTGAAACGGCTGTTTTGCCTCCCGTGGAGTCGAAGGCAGATGAAAATATTGAACATGACCAAAAATTTGACATGATAGCTCAATATCTAGACGATTTACCGGAAGATCAACTCAACCTATTGAAAATGAACTTCTTCGAAGAGAAATCTCATGGCGAAATAGCCGAGTTAACAAAAATTCCATTGGGAACAGTAAAATCTCGAATTCGATTGGCCTTGGAAAAAATCCGCGGCAAATTAGAGCAAGATGGAACTATGGCTAATCTAAATGGAAGCAATGAGAGTAATATGATAAACTAAAAAAAAATGACATTCGAAATTCTTACCAATCCTGCTACTTCCCCAGCGAGCCTGTTGTTTCAGCAATGTTTGGTTGAGATCGTTCCTGATAATAGACTAACCAATTTCACGAAAGATGAAATTGGAGGTTATTTTCTTGAACGTATAGAACCAGCTTCTGTTTCAAAGGACCTTTGGATGAAGGTACTCAATGGCACCAGTGGAAAAGAAATGATTAAAAGAAAGGCCAGTCATGATCCTTTCTTAAGTCAGCTCCCAGTTGCTCTTCAAATCCACTTAAAGGACAAACAGATTAATTGGAAATCTTTCAAAGATGTCAAAGTAGCATCTATTCTTCCAAAAGAGAAAAATGAAAAACTTGAATTAATTCACGTAATGCCCGGAGCCAAAATTCCTCAACATACACATGAAGGAAACGAAAGTTTTTTAGTTCTTCACGGCTCTTATAGTGATGAGTATGGAAGCTATAAAGCAGGAACTGTTCAAGTCAGAAGTGATGATCATCATCACACTCCTGTGGGACATGCACAGACCGGTTGTATAGGTCTAGCTTACACTCATGGAAAAATCAAATTCTCTGGAGCTTTTGGTAAACTTCTCAACCTTATTGCTAATTAATTATTTTAAATAATATACAAAATATGTGCGGGAGCTATTCCGGCACTGAGTAATAGTCTTAAAATGAAGTAATCTGTTTTAATAATCCTTTCTTTAAAATAAAAAAAGAAATCAAAGCATAAGACAATAAAATATCCCAGAACGAACAACCCAACTGTTTCATCAAATTTAAGATCAAATGATAAAACAAAAAAAGCAAAAAGTGCCGGGCAAACACTAAATAAAATTGCGAAGATATTTTTGGATTGGAGATAGACTCCCCAATAAACAGCACCCAAAAAAGACAAAATAACGGTCGAGTAATGAACAAAAATCTGTTTGTCAAATTCTAAGAAAATTAAATCGATATTATAAAAACAAAGGTAAAAAGGGATTAGGCCAGGTATACCGATTAAATAAATCATGAACCATAAATTTTATCGATTTGAGTCGCTAATTCTATATCTCTTTCTGTAATTTTTTGAACATCATGAGAGATGAGCGAAACCGTCACTTTTCCATAATCTAAAATAATTTCAGGATGGTGATTTTTCTTTTCTGCTAGCATGGCGACTTGGCTTACAAAGGCAAAACTCTTTCGATAATTTTTAAAATTAAAAACTTTGCTTAATCTTCCTTGTGGATCTTTGGGCCAGTCTTGCATTATTTAAGGAGCAGGAGAGGGGTTATTTTCATGAATGGCATTAATTTCAGCAATAATTTCATCCGATAATTCAAGATGAACTGAGTTAATATTTTCTTCTAACTGATCAAGTTTTGTAGCGCCAATAATATTGCTATCAACAAAGGGTTGCATGTTCACAAATGCTAAAGACATTTGGGTAAGACTAATACCGTGCTTTTGTGCAACCTTGTTATATTCCTCAACGGCTAATTGAGATCGTGTGCCTTGGTATCGAGGAAAATTTTTACTATAAAGTTTTAAGCGAGAACCCTCGGGCATTTGGCCGTTTAAATATTTTCCAGATAACATTCCAAAGGCCAAAGGAGAGTAAGCCAATAACCCTACTTTTTCTCGTACAGACATTTCAGCTAAACCCACTTCATAAGTTCGATTAATTAAACTATAGGGGTTTTGAACAGAGACTACTTTTGGATAATTCTTTAGCTCAGATAAGAATAAATATTTTGACAAACCATAAGGGGTTTCATTCGATAGTCCCAAGTGACGTATCTTTCCTTGATCAATGAACTTTTGAGCAGTCGCTAAAAT
>JBJKYU010000040.1:0-6598 GCA_045560885.1 Alphaproteobacteria bacterium | reverse complement strand
ACGGGAGATGGAGCGGGGATAGCTCTCAGAGCAGGCCTTCCTTTATCAGACATGGAATTTATTCAATTTCATCCGACAGGCATTTATGGTGTTGGGGTTTTAATTTCAGAGGCTGCCAGGGGCGAAGGTGGAGTTTTAAAAAATAGTGAGGGCACACGTTTTATGCTGGAGTACGCACCCAATGCTAAAGACCTAGCTGCGCGAGATGTTATCTCACGATTTATTAGCAAAGAGATCAGTGCCGGCCGTGGTTGTGGTCCCAATAAAGATTATATCAATCTTCATCTCGAACATTTAGATGCAGACATGTTAGCTAAAAGACTGCCTGGTATCTCAGAGTCAGTGAAAGCTTTTTGTGGCCGTGATGTTTCCAAAGAGCCTATTCCTGTTGTTCCAACTGTTCATTATTGTATGGGCGGCGTTCCTACTAACTTTAAAGCAGAAGTATTAAAACCGAATTCTGATAATTCTGAAGAAGTTTGTTCGGGCTTAATGGCTATTGGGGAGGCAGCTTGTGCTTCCGTTCATGGAGCTAATCGATTAGGAACAAATGCTTTAGCAGAACTAGTTGTGTTTGGACGAGGTGCAGCCATCCAAGCAGGTCAGGTTATTGATCCATCGGAGTCTAATAAAATGCCATCCGATGCCTCCACTCAAGAAATTATCGATCGACTTCATTCTATTAAAAACAATTCAGGAGATATTTCTGTTGGAGAGTTGAGAGATAAGATGCAAAAAACAGTTCAAAAAAGATTTGGTGTTTATCGTGAAAGTGAAGCTTTATCGTTAGGCAACCAAGAATTAAGCGATATGTATAAAGACCTTAAACATGTCAAAATTGTTGATAAATCAGATATTTTTAATACTGATTTAATCGAGGCTTTGGAACTTCATAATTTGATGGAGGTTGCTGGAAGTGTCGGGGTATCGGCTGAACAGCGAACTGAAAGTCGTGGAGCCCACGCAAGAGAGGATTATCCTGAACGAGATGATGAAAATTGGATGAAGCACACATTAGCGTGGAAAGATAATGGTCAATTCAATATCACTTATCGCCCAGTTCGTATGACCACATTAAGTAATCAGATTTCCGTCATTCCACCCCAAGTGAGAGTTTATTAATGGTACAGTTAACTCTTCCTAAAAATTCTATTCCAGTAAAAGGAAAAACATATTCCAATGTAGAATTGATTGATGATCAGGGTCAGCATCAAGCGGACATCCGAATTATTAATGTATATCGATGGTCAGGAGTAGAGGGAGAGCCACCTCAAATAGATCGATTTGAAATTGATGTCGCTAAAGCAGGGACTATGGTTCTAGATATTTTAAATAAAATTAAATCTGAAGTTGATACAAGTTTAACATACCGTAAATCTTGTCGAGAGGGAGTTTGTGGCTCTTGCGCCATGAACATTGATGGTGTTAACACATTGGCTTGCCAAAAACATATCGAAGATTGCTCTAAGGAAATTACGATATATCCTTTACCGCATATGAGGGTAGTCAAAGACTTAGTGGTAGATCTTAAAAAAGCTTTTGAGCAATTTAAATCGATCAAGCCTTGGTTGATGAAAAGTAGTAAACACAATGAAAGAGAAAATACTCAAAGTGTCGAAGACCGAGATAAACTTGATGGCAAATGGGAATGTATCATGTGTTTTTCATGTAGCACTTCCTGTCCGAGTTACTGGTGGAATGAGGATAAGTATTTGGGCCCCGCAGTTCTATTGCAAGCGAATAGATGGATTCAAGAAAGTCGGGATGAAGAAAAAAAAGAGAGGCTTAAAGAACTTGATGATAATTTTAAATTATATCGATGCCACTCGATCATGAATTGTACTCGCTCTTGCCCTAAAGGGTTAAACCCAGCAAAAGCGATCTCAGAAATTAAATTAGAAATAGCGAGAAATAAATAATGGCTAAAATATCTTTAATTGGTGCTGGTAATATTGGCGGAACGCTTGCTCATTTAGCGGCTTTAAAAAAATTAGGTGATGTGACTTTAATTGATGTTGTTGAAGGGATGCCACAAGGAAAGGCCTTAGATCTTAGTCAGTCATCAGCGGTAGAGGGCTTCACAGGAAAAATTAAGGGAACCAATGATTTTTCTCAAATGAAAAATTCCGATGTTATTATTATTACAGCAGGTTTACCAAGACAGCCCGGGATGAGCAGAGATGACCTTTTGGAGACAAATGGAAAAATTATCAAAAAAATTGCCCTCGATATTAAAAAAAATTCACCCAAAGCATTTGTTATTTGTATCACTAATCCCCTTGATGCAATGGTCTATGTTTTACAAAAGTATTCTAAACTTCCCAAAAATATGTGTGTTGGGATGGCAGGAGTTTTAGACTCTTCTCGAATGAAATTTTTTTTATCGGAGGCTTTAGATGTCTCCATTAATGATGTTGAGACATTTGTCTTGGGTGGACATGGGGACGATATGGTTCCTTTAGTAAACTATACAACCATTGGTGGTATTCCTCTGATGGATTACATAAAATTAAAAAATATACCCTCCTCTAAAATTCAAAAAATTGTTGATCGTACTCGAATGGGCGGTGGCGAAATAGTAAAGCTCTTAAAAAGAGGATCTGCATTTTATGCTCCAGCGAGTTCAGCTATTCAAATGGCTGAAGCGTTTCTGTTAAACCAGAAGAAATTACTCCCCTGTGCTGCATATCTCAATGGCCAATATGGATTAAAAAATATGTATATGGGTGTTCCAACTATTATTGGAAGAAAAGGTATTGAAAAGATTATTGAGGTTAAACTTTCGGCTAATGAAAAATCTATGCTGAAGAAATCTGTAAAATCAGTTCAAGGACTGGTAAGCGCAGTTGACAAAATACTTAAATAGCCTCAAAAGACAATGACATCAGCGGGAGATAAGAGTATAAAATAATAAGATTAATGAGATCTTATAATTCATTTCTGACTGCAAATAACGCCTCTCAAATTATTTCTATATATAAAGACTTTGTCAAAAATCCATCTTCGGTTGATCAAAGTTGGCATAATTTTTTTAAGGAATTAGCCCCTGAAGAATTAGCCATTCTTGCTGATTATGAAAAACTAGATTGGTCTAAAAAAGCTCGAAGTTCAGATTTTTCACAAATTTCCTTGAATCAGGCTATCTCTGACTCTTTAAGATTGGTGATGATGATAAGAGCTTATAGAGAAATTGGCCACTTAATTGCTGATCTTGATCCTTTGGGCTTGGCAGCAAAATCGAAACCTCAAGGATTAGATCCAGAGTATTATGGCTTTCAAGAAAAAGATTTAGATCGAAAAATTTTCCTTTCAGGATATTTGGGGTTTGAGAACGCATCTGTTCGCCAAGTGTTTGAAAAACTACAAAAAATTTATTCTGGCACCTTATCAATCGAATATAAACATATTCAAAGTGCAGAGGAGTATCTATGGCTTAAAGATAGAATTGAAGACAGAAAAGATATGCAACTCACGCCTAAAGGAAAAAGAACTATTTTAGAGAGACTAATTTCAGCAGAATATTTTGAAAAATTTTTAGATACAAAATATCGAGGAACTAAAAGATTTGGACTCGATGGTTCAGAATCCACAATTCCAGCACTCGAGCAAATTTTAAAAAGATCATCGGAGTATGGAATTGAGGACTTTTCTTTTGCCTGTGCCCATCGAGGACGGTTAAACATATTAGCCAATGTTGTAAAAAAACCACACATACAAATTTTTAGTGAGTTTATTCACGGGGGTGAGAACGCTCTAAGTAACGAAGGCTCAGGTGATGTGAAATACCACTTAGGTGCCAGTTCAGATAGGAGTTTTGGTGGAAATCTTATTCATGTTAGCATGGCCGCCAATCCATCACATCTGGAGGCTGTAAACCCTGTCGTTGCTGGTAAAATTCGCGCAAAACAAACATTAGTAGGCGATAAAGATAATTCTAAAGTTTCTGGACTATTAATACATGGGGATGCAGCTATTGCAGGACAAGGTGTTGTTGCAGAGACTTTTGCAATGTCCCAACTGAATGGATATCGTATCGGCGGGCTTATTCATTTTATTATTAATAATCAAATTGGCTTTACCACAGCTCCTCAATATAGCAGATCAGCTCCTTACTCTTCAGAGATTGGAAAAATAGTTCAAGCCCCAATTTTCCATGTCAATGGTGATGATCCAGAAGCCGTGGTTCTTGCTTCTAGAGCTGCCACAGAATTTAGAAATACTTTTAAAAAAGATACTTTGGTCGATATGTTCTGCTATAGAAAACATGGACATAATGAGGGCGATGAACCCTCTTTCACTCAGCCCCTCATGTACCAAACTATAAAAAAGAAAAAATCAGTGGCTGAGATCTATGCAAATAAACTTATTGAAGATGAAGTGCTTAATACGAAGCAGATAGATTTTTTTAAAGATAAAGTTTGGTCAGATTTAGAGAAGAAATTTGAAAAAGCTAAAAATTATAAACTTAAAACAAAATCTTGGATGGGGGGACAATGGAGTGGATTAAGTAGAGCGCCTAAAGACACACTTCGAAGAGGTAGAACTTCCGAACCCACAAAATCTCTGCAAGAAATTGGAAAAAAAATAACTCAAGTACCTAAAGACTTTAATTTACATCCCAAGTTACAAAAGTTTAACGCATCGAGATCAAAAGCAATTCAATCAGGTAAAGGAATAGACTGGGCTTTTGCTGAAGCATTGGCTTTTGGGTCTCTGCTAAAAGAGGGTTTTAAAGTGAGATTAGCTGGACAAGACTCAGGCCGAGGCACTTTTAGTCAAAGACACTCTGTATTTTATGATCAAAAAACAGAAGATCGTTATATCCCTCTTAATTATTTATCGAAAAAACAAAAACAATTTGAAGTCATTGATAGTTTTTTATCCGAAATGGGCGTTCTCGGATTTGAATATGGTTATTCTTTAGCAGATCCAAATGCGCTGGTTATTTGGGAAGCTCAGTTTGGGGATTTTGCTAACGGTGCTCAGATAATTATTGATCAATTTATAACCGCAAGTGAGCGAAAATGGATGCAAATGAGCGGATTAGTGATGCTCCTTCCTCATGGTCATGAGGGAATGGGGCCAGAGCACTCAAGTGCTCGTATAGAGCGATTTCTTCAAATGGCAGCTGAGGACAATATTCAATTATTAAACTGCACAACACCTGCAAGCTACTTTCATGCGCTTCGTAGGCAGATACATAGAAATTTTAGAAAACCTCTTATCATATTTACACCTAAGTCGACCCTACGACATCCAAATAATGTTTCAAATATTGAAGATTTTTCAGGACATTCTGCTTTTCATCGAATTATTGATGAAGATATTAAAAGTCCAAAAAGAGTAGTTTTTTGTTCAGGTAAGATCTTTTATGAATTAGACGATTATCGAAAAGAAAATAAGATTAAAGATGTAAAAATTGTTCGATTAGAACAAATCTATCCATTTCCATTTGATACATTAGGTGAGGTAATTCTAAAGCATAAAGATGCTGAGATGTTATGGGTTCAAGAAGAGCCAAAAAATATGGGAGCCTGGTCATTTGTAAAAAGTAGAATTAGACATTTATTTAAGAAACATAAATTAGAGCAAAATCTTTATTATGTTGGTAGGAGGAGAGCTGCAGCTCCTGCAACAGGAATAGCAAAAAGACATAATGCTAATCAAAGTCTTATAAAAAAAATAGCACTTCATTCTCCACTCAAAAATGTGATAAAAGAAAGGACAGGCGTAAGTTTTATTAAATTTAAAAACTTACCAACAAACGAATGACCGATATTACCGTACCAGAATTAGGCGAGTCTATTATTGAAGGGACTTTGACTGCTTGGTTAGTCAAAGAGGGCTCTCCCTTTCAAGCTGGGGATAACCTCGCAGAGATTGAAACTGAAAAAATTACAATCGAAATTCCAGCTCAATCGGCAGGTACGATTTCTAAAATTTTAATTACTGAAGGAAGTTCAGTAAAAGTAGGTGAGGTTATTGCGCAATTTTCTCAAGGTGGAGAAGCCACTTCATCATCACCATCAAAAGCGGAACAAGAAGAGACACCCACCCCTTCTTTAAAACCAGTTGAAGAGCCAAAAGTCGAAAAAAGTCATGAAAATCAACCAAAAAATTTAGAACCAGCCATCTCTAATTTTGATGAGCAAGCTGATAAAGAGGGTGAAAGATCAGTTCCAATGTCAAAGTTGCGTCAAACAATTGCACGAAGATTAAAAGATGCACAAAATACAGCAGCTATTTTAACAACCTTCAACGAAGTTGATATGACCGCTATTATGACTCTTCGAAAAAAACAACAAGCAGCTTTCCAAAAAAAACATGGAGTTAAACTAGGCATCATGTCTTTTTTTGTAAATGCTTGTGTTCAGGTTTTAAAGGAGCTACCTGAAATAAACTCTGAGATTTTTGAAGATAAAATAATCTATAAGAATTATTTTGATATTGGTGTTGCAATTGGTTCGGAAAAAGGACTAGTGGTCCCTATTATTCGCAATGCAGAAAAATTATCGAATGCTGAAATTGAAAAAGAAATTATTAATTTAGCTACTAAAGCAAACTCTAATAAGTTAGCTATGAAAGATTTATCAGGGGG
>JBJKYU010000039.1:0-42887 GCA_045560885.1 Alphaproteobacteria bacterium | reverse complement strand
AAAGTATGACTGGTGATTTAAAATATATTAATAAGTCATTAGAAAAGTCATTTAAAATTTTAGAAATATTATCAAAGTCTATTTTTCCACAAAAGGCAGCAACAATTTCTCGCAAAGCATCAATGTCTCGAACAACGACTTTTCGACTTTTGTTTGTCTTAACGCAGTTAGGATATATTCATAAAAATAATTCTTCTAATACCTATACAATGGGGCATAAAGCTTTTCAATTTGGTGAAACTTCTGATTATCTCCAATCAATTTCTGAAGCATCCAAAGAAATTTTAGAAGAGGTATCTAATCAAACAAATTTAATTACTTACCTTGCCATGCTTGAAGGATCGCAAATCGTACATTCTGATAAAATATCTCACGTTAATAGTGATGCTTCTCATAGAACTTTTCGAATGAGAATGGATGCTCATTGTTGTGCTTTAGGAAAGGTAATGCTTGCTTATCGACCTGAAAACGAAATTTCATCAATTTATAAAAGTTATAATTTTTTTCCGCATACAAGAAATACTATCCTAAATTTAAATGATTTAAAAAAAGAGTTACTTAAAATCAGAACTCAAGGTTATTCTTTAAATCATGGCGAAGCATTTGAGAATAGCTATGGTATTGGTGTTGCAATTCTTGATAGGGAAAAAAGATCCTTTGCAGGAATCGCTTTATCTGGAAGTAGAAATATGATGAATCCCAAAAATACCATTGACTATGTAAAGCTGCTACAAAGTGCTTCAATTAAAATATCCAAGCTTATTGTTGATAACTAACAATTCTAAGACAAAAATTTGTTTCATAATTTGAAACACTAAGTGTTCTTTCCCATTACCAAGATCAAAATGTATTTCGAACCGGAGGTTATACAAATGAGTTTACCGTCTAAATGTGAATACCTAATAATAGGTGGTGGTATTCATGGCTTAAGCACAGCTTGGCACTTATGTAAAAAGTTATCCAGCAAAGGTCAACTAAAAGAAGATTCTGTTGTTGTTATAGAAAAAACAAAAGTTGGTGAAGGTGCAACTAGTGTTGCTTGTGGTATCGTTAGAAACAACTACTACCAACCTGCTATGCGAAGATTAATGGCTCACTCAGTTGATGTATGGAATGCAAACGCTGAAGCTCTGCAATTTAGACCTGTCGGTTACATGCAAATTAATTCTCAGCTCATGCACGAAGGAATGGCGGAAGTTTACCATCAACAAAAAGAAATTGGTTACGACTCCACATTTATTGAAGGTGCAGCTGACTGTGATAAATATATGAAAGAACTTTTACCTGATTGGCAAGCGCAGGGTATCACTTCTGTTCTTCATGAAAAAAATTCTGGTTATGGACCTAATAGAGAAGCTAACTTAGGTTTTAAAAAACTAGCAGAAGCGGCTGGTGCAAAAATTCTTGAAGGTGTTCAAGCTACCAATCTTATTACTGCTAATGGAAGTGGTGCAGTGAGTGCTGTGGAAACAAGTCAAGGTACTATTGAATGTTCACAACTTGTTGTTGCGGCAGGGCCTTGGGTAAGAACTTTCTGGGAAATGCTCGATCTTCCAAATTCTGTTAAAATTAAACAACCTGATGGCACATTTACAGATGAAATTCCAATGTGGTCTTATATGGCTTTAGAAGAAGGTGAACTGGATGTTGATCCTCATAGCTATCGAACAGCTAAAGGAACAGAGTATCCCGTTATCCATGTTGATACAGAGTCAACTTTGGTATCGAATAAAACAGGTGATGTAATTCACGAAAATGAGATGTGGGGATTTTATTATAAACCCGATGTCTACAGAAATGGAATTCAAGGCGGCTCATCTCCATACGATGTCACCAAACCTGCTAATGAAGTTAACATCGACCCCTATGGTCATAAATCTGATGAGTTTCAACCTCGTGCAGCATTTGAAGATAAATTTACTTCTGCTATGGCCTTTTGTCAGAAGCAGTTTGATGGATGTCACGCTAAATACAAAAAGCAAAAAGCTGGCGGTATCGGTTGTGTGACACCCGATCGTTTTCCAGTATTCGACCAATACAGAGAAAACGTTTACATTATAGCAGACGCTAATCATGGATATAAAATGGCCGGTGTTGGCGATTTAGTATCTGACGAAGTAATGGGAAATAAGTCTGAAATTCTAGAACCTTTCAGATTTTCTCGATATGAAGAAGGGAAGTTACATCCGGTCTCAAATAGCCCGTTCCCTTGGAGCTGATGTAAAGGAGGAATAATTATGACAGCATTAGAAACGTACGTTGCGGATAAAGAAAGAAATGAAAACGTCAAAAAAGTTAGAAGTAAAATTAATGAATTAGGTATTGAGTATATCTATTTTCAATTTATTTCTGTTACTGGAAGAATAGTAGGTAAAGGTTACCCAGCTGATCACTGGGAGACCGTTGCACAAAAAGGTTTCCAGTTAGTTTATGGATCAACTGCTAATTTATTCACTAATAGAAATGGTGATTATATTGGATATGGACCAGAGGCACATGAACTTGTAGGTATCCCAGATCCTGAAACATTTGTTCAGCTTCCTTGGGACAAAAGAATTGCAAGAGTTTTTTGTACTTGTTTTAGAAATAGAGAAGAAGAAAATGACCCAGGTGGGTATTTAACTTCTGATTGTCGTGGAAACTTAAAAAGAGCTCACCAAGAGTTTAAAGATAAACACGGTTTAGAATTAAGAGCAGGTACAGAGCCAGAAATGATGTGGCTCACAAAAAATGAAGACGGTACCCCAACAGGTTCTGGTTTCTCAAAACCATATTGTTATCATATTGATCAATTTGAGTCTTTAAGACCTGTTTATATGAAGGTAATTGAATACTCCAGATTTATGGGTCTTGATATCATTCAGGGCGACCATGAAGATGCACCTGGTCAATTAGAGCTAAACTTTAACTTTGATGATGTTGTAAGAAATGCGGACAGACTGTCTACTTATCGTCAAATTTGTGCTCAAGTGGCTAGAGAGTTCAATCTTATTGCATGTTTCTTATCAAAACCATTTGTTGGTGTGTCAGCTTCCGGTTGTCATACAAACATTTCATTATGGAGAGATGGTGAAGATCAAGTAATCCCATGTGGTAATGATACTAAAGCCCTACCAGGAATGGAGCAAGTTTATCACCATAGAAGAGGTGGTGAAAACGTATTTATGCCAGATACTGACGATAGAAAAATCCCAGGGCAAATAGGTCTTTGGGCTATTGGTGGTGTTATGGAGCACTTACCAGCTCTTACAGCTTTAGGATCCTCAACCGTTAACTCATATAGAAGATTATGGGATGCCGGTTTCTGGGCTCCTGTATACGCTGACTGGGGTTATCAGAATAGAACCTGTGGTCTTCGTGTATCAGCACCAGGAAGATTTGAATATCGATCTGTTGACTCAGCACATAATCCTTACCTTATGGGTTCTGGTTTATTGGCTGCTTTTGGTCATGGAATTGAAGAAAAAATGGATCCGGGTAAGCCAGAGCAGGCAAATATGTATGAAGTTAATGCTGGCAAAGAAAAACTACCTATGACCTTGGGTGAAGCCCTAGATAAGTTAGATAAAGATGAACTTATTCAAGGTGCCCTACCAGGTGACATGTTAAGAGTATTCACTGAATATAAAAGAGATGAATGGGAAGAATTCCTAGCTACTCCAACTCAGTGGGATCTTGATAAATATTTAGATTGCTTACCATAAGAACAATATAAGGAGAAAAGTATGTGTGGAATAGCTGGAGTAATTAATAGAAAGAAAACTGTAAATGTGGGCGAGCAAATGCGCCTTATGTTACAGGGTTTAAAACATAGAGGTCCGGACTCTACTGGATATGCTATGTATGGTACACCAAAGAAAAAAGGCTTCGTGATGAGATTTAAAATTTCAGAAAATGAAGCAGAAAAAGTCAAAGCTGTCATTGACTCACCTGAGCAGTTAAAAGAAAGAAAAGCTCAGGTTGATGCGATCATGAAAAAATATGGCGCAAAGGTAACCAAACAAAGCTCCAGCACCCCATACGCTTTTCGATATGAATTTGATTTCAAGGGTGACCTTACAGGATTGGCCACTGAAATTGAAACTGTTGAAAAAACTGAAATTTTATCAATTGGAAAAGGCTTAGAGTTAATCAAAGATCTGGGAGATGCTACAACTGTATCAGATCAATATGGTCTTGGTAAATTCATGGGAACTCATGGTATTGGCCATACTCGTATGGCTACAGAGTCTGATGTCGATATTAAGTCTGCTCACCCTTATTGGGCTTTTCCTTTTGAAGACGTATCTGTTGTGCACAATGGTCAGTTAACTAACTATTGGGGTAACAGAAGAGTATTGGAGAGAAAAGGTTATCGTTTTAACTCTAATTGTGACTCTGAAATTATTGCTGTTTATATCGCAGATAAAATGGCAAGAGGCATTGAATTAGAACAGGCAATGCATGATAGTTTAGATGAGCTAGATGGTGTTTTCACATACGTTGTTGCTACAAAAGATCAACTAGGTATGGCAAAAGACTACATGGCAGCTAAACCAATGGTGATTTACGAAAGTAAGGATATCGTTGCATGTGCTTCTGAGGAGGTGGCTATTAGAAATATCTTCCCTCATGAAATAAAAACTTATGACCCATATGAAGCGGAGGTAAAAGTATGGCAGGTATAGCTAAAAGAGAAAATACGGCTTTTTCTGATGAAAATCTAACAGGTAGAACGCAAAAGTTATATTTTAGTGCTACAGAAGAAGAAAATTATACTTATTATGGAAATGTTGATGTCGATTTTAACAAAAGAACATCAATTGATTGCGCTGACTTAGAGGCAAGAGAGCTTAACCAAAAAATAAGAGATGCTATGAACAAGGGTTATGGCACCGTTGTTATTAAAAATCCTGGAGCGAAACACTCTCTTGGTGTCGGCATCTTAAATAAACTTAATGTGATTTTTGAGGGTAGTCTTGGTTATTTTGGTGTTGGTTGTATTGATGGACCAACTGTCAGGATTAAAGGAAGAGTCGGATGGTCATGTGCTGAAAATATGATGGCTGGAAAAGTTCTTGTTGAAAACAACGCTGGCTCCTGTTTCGGAGCAGCACTAAGAGGTGGTGACTTAATAGTTAAAGGTAATGCTGGCGCCAGAACAGGTATTGATATGAAAGGTGGAACTATCTTGATAGGTGGTAACGCTGGAGCATTTACTGGTTTTATGATGCAAAGAGGAAGAATTATTGTTTGTGGAGATGTTAGTGCAAACATGGGTGACTCAATGTATGACGGAATGATATTTGTTGGTGGCGAAGTTAAGTCATTGGGCAGTGACTGTGTTGAAGGTGAAATGAACGAGTATGAAGTGAGATGGCTTGAACAAAAACTAAACAACGCAGAAATTAATTCAAAAATTCCAGTAAGCAAATTCAAAAAATTCGTATCTGGTAAAAAACTTTGGAACTATGACAATCTAGAACCAAGTGAAAGAAAAGGAATATTAGGTTAGGAGATAATATGGCAAAAAGAAATACTACGCTTTTAGGTAAAAACGCAATCTTCACTCCTGACGTCATGGATGATATCCATATTAAGGCGCAGTTAGGAAGATACAGAATGAGAGGTATGGCTCTCATGAAAAAGATACCCCACTGGGATGACTTAACTTTCCTTCCAGGTACTCTGACACGTTTTGTTATTGAGGGATATCGTGAGAAATGTTTAACAGAAACCGTTATTGGTCCTAGAGCAAAAAACCCAATCAAACTCGACATACCAGTTTACATTACAAGTATGAGTTTTGGTGCTTTGTCTTATGAAGCAAAAACAGCTTTAGCTAGAGGTGCAACTATGGCTGGTAGTGCTACTTGTTCTGGTGAAGGCGGCATGATTCCTGATGAGAGAAGATACTCTAATAAATGGTATTATCAGTGTATCCAATCCAGATACGGTTTTAATCCACACCACGCTCAATTGGCAGATGCTATTGAAGTGTTTATTGGACAAGGTCAAAAAGTTGGAATGGGCGGACACTTAATGGGCCAAAAAGTTACTGATCAGGTTGCAGAGATGAGATCTTTACCTGCTGGTATTGATCAAAGATCACCTGCAAGACATCCAGACTGGATGGGCCCGGATGATCTAGCACTGAAAGTTGCTGAATTAAGAGAGTTAACAGATAACCAAGTGCCAATCCAATTAAAACTTGGTGCATCAAGGGTTTATGATGATGTTAGAATGGCAGCTAAATGTGACCCTGACTCTATTTTCTTAGACTCTATGGAAGGTTCAACTGGTGCTGGCCCTCACGTTGCAGCTGCAAATACAGGTATCCCTGGTATTGGTGCAGTCAGAGAAGCAAGAAGAGCTCTAGATGATGTTGGAAAATCAGGAGATATCACACTTGTTTATGCTGGTGGTATTAGAGATGGTGTTGATATGGCTAAAGCATTAGCACTAGGAGCAGATGCAATCGCCATTGGAACAGCTGGTCTTATTGCCCTTAACTGCAACAAAGATATTCCAGAAGCTGATTTCGAAAAGGAAATGGGCGTTGAAGCTGGATACTGTTATCACTGTCATACTGGTAGATGTCCTGTTGGTGTAGCAACTCAAGACCCAGTTCTTAGAAGTAGATTAGATCCTACCGAGGCGGCTGAGAGAGTGTATAACATGCTTAACACTATGACTCTTGAAGCTCAATTAATGGCAAGAGCTTGTGGTAAAACAAATCTTCACTCACTTGAGCCAGAAGATTTAGCTGCATTAACAATGGAAGCATCAGCTATGGCTAAAGTTCCTCTTGCTGGAACAGACATGACCGTTGGTGTGAAAAACTACCATTCAATCTAAAGGAGAGTAAAAATGCCTAAAGCGAAAAAAACGACAAAAAAAACTAAAAAAGCAACTAAGTCATTTTCTCTTGGTGTTAAAGGTGGTGGCTATAAAGCAGTTGGTGGAGCTAAACTCAAAGATAAAGATATTAAATCAGAAAGAGAAAAGTCCATTGGTCAACATATTGGTTACAGATACGATGTTAACTTAATACCTGACTATAAAAAATTAACTCCTTTCCTAAAAACATATATTGAGACTATGGGTTGGGATGACTTAAACTGGCTTGAAGATGTTCATATGGGTTATGAGGCTGATAAACCAGCAGTATTTGATAGAAATGCTAATGGATGGATCACCGTTCCTGCCAAAATGAAACTTCCAAAAGGACAACAAGAAAGAGATATGTTGGCAAGAGAACTTTTAATTAAATTCCAAATGTCTTCTAATCACCCACTCGTTGCTTTAAAGAAAACTTATGTTAAGGGTGATAACTTTAAACTTAAAGAATAAATAATTTTATTTAAAAAGGCGATTTTTTAAATCGCCTTTTTTTATTCAGAAATTCTTATTAACTTTGATTTCTTCCAATTAGGGATAAATTTTATAACATCTATATCTTTATTAAGACCTGGGTTAAAATTTAAATTATGCCAAAAAACATTTTCCCAAGCTTTTTCATCTTTTTCTAATATGAAAGGTGAGCATTCAATTCTATAATTAGTAGATAGATGAACAAAGTCCAAGATACACTTTCCTTTTTTAACTATTTTTGAAATAAATTTATTTTTTTTTGGAAATGTTGCAAATAAAGCATCGCTAAACTTATGTTTATCTATGAAGAATTCAGATGAAAGAAATTTATTAATCTTGTCGTATCTTTCTGCGGGATCATATGTTTTTTTGAAGTTATACTCAAAGAGTCTTGTTGTTTCCTCACAATCATTTTCTACAAGTACAACAATAATTTGTGCATACTCATTGCCTTTATCATCTAATAAATAAGGTGTCATGGAGGTGTTTGGCCTTCCTCCCTGAGTTCTAAAAGCATTCATTCTTGACTGACATTGCCAATCAAGAAATTTTTCTTGTAATACTTCTGGTGATAAGTCTACTAGCAATCTAAAGTAGTCTCTCTTTCCCAAGATGATAAGTGTTTGTTAAAGGTAGACCAGTCTTGGTTTTTAAGTTTTACATAGCTATTTACTAACTCATCTCCAAAACCCGCTCTAATGATTTTTGATTTATCAAAATCTCTAATAGCATCTAGAAGGTTTAAGGGGAGTTTCTTCACTTTTCCTGCTTTATGACCCTCAGTGTACATATTGATGTCTAATCTTTTTCCTGGATCTCTTTTATGGTCTAAACCGTCAAGTCCAAGGAGCATGATACCGGCTTGGAGTAGGTAAGGATTAGTAGCACCATCCATTAATCTTAGTTCAAATCTACCCGCACCAGGAACTCTAACCATATGGGTTCGGTTATTACCTGCCCAAGTAATGGAACTTGGAGACCAAGTAGCACCTGAAGTGGTCACGCTACCATTAATTCTTTTATAGGAGTTGATAGTGGGGTTAAATACTGCAGCCATTTTATCTGCACTTTCCATAATCCCACCAAGAAAGTTATAGCCCGTTTTAGATAATCCTAATTCATCTTTTTTATCTAAAAACATATTTTTCTTACCAGCTTTATCCCATACCGAAACATGGCAATGACAGCCATTTCCAGTTAGATGTGTAAAAGGTTTTGGCATAAATGTGGCACGCAAAGAGTGTTTTTCAGCAATGGATTTAACCATAAATTTGAAGAATGCATGTCTATCTGCAGTAACTAAGCAATCTGAGAAATCCCAATTCATTTCAAACTGACCATTGGCATCCTCATGATCGTTTTGGTAAGGCGCCCAACCTAAAGAAATCATAGAGTCACATATTTCGGTAATTACATCATACCTTCTCATAAGAGCCGCAGAGTCATAACACGGTTTGGCTTGAATATCTTTGTCGTCAGATAAGGCCGTTCCATCTTGATTAACTAAGAAGAATTCGCATTCAACACCTGATTTCATATAAAGACCTTTTTTTGATGCCTTTTCAATTTGACGTTTAAGAGCAATTCTAGGTGAAGCTTCGACAGGTTTACCGTCCATATAAAGATCAGATGCAACCCAAGCAATTTCTTTGTTCCATGGTAATTGGATTACGCTATCCCCATCTGGCATACCAAACATATCTGAGTCGGCAGGAGACATATCAAGCCAAGTTGCAAAACCAGCAAAACCAGCTCCCTCAGATTGGATTTCATCGATAGCTGTTGCTGGAACAAGCTTTGATCGAAGAACACCAAACAGGTCTACAAAACTAACAAAAAAATATTTCACGCCATTTTTTTTGGCAAATTGGTGAAGGTTGACTGTCATATTAAACTCCTCTTATATTTGTATGCAAATCATGCATATGCTAAAAAAAACAACGATTTTATTATGTTTTTTTATTAAATTTGCTCCTGATAAATACTATTTATCATTATAAATAACTAATTAACAAAGTAAAA
The DNA here is from genome assembly GCA_045560885.1 of Alphaproteobacteria bacterium. GTDB lineage: Bacteria > Pseudomonadota > Alphaproteobacteria > HIMB59 > HIMB59 > HIMB59. The sequence continues at coordinate 33,512 of JBJKYU010000039.1, read as the reverse complement.
TCCTTTAAGAAGATTAGGTAATAGATTCTTAATCTTTTTATTTTTATAAAAATAAAAACTAAGGAGGACATTTAATAATGACACTTGAAGAACTAGAAGTGTTTGTGACCACGCAGGCCAACGTAGCTATGGAAGCATACTATTGGTGGTGTACTGCTTTAATGATCGCAATTCACGTTGGTTTTTTAATGTATGAGGTTGGAGCATCTCGATATAAAAATGCTGTTTCTTCTGCTGTAAAAAATCTTTTAGCGTTCGCATTCATGATACCAACATTTTGGTTATTTGGATGGTACATTTATTTAGCGTTCCCTATGGGTTTTAGCCCTATTGATTTAGAGGGTTATGGAACACCATGGAATGTTTCAATGGGACCTATGTTAAGTGATCAGGCAACCGGTGTATTCTGGGCAGCCTTTACACTTTTTGCATGTACAACTGCATCTGTTTTTTCTGGAGCTGTTTTAGAAAGAATTAGAATTAGTGCATTTGTATTTTTGGCTGTGATTTTAGGTTCAGTTGCTTGGATATTAGGAGCTTCATGGGGCTGGCATCCTGACGGATGGTTAGTTACCGGTTTTGGATACCATGATGTGGGTGCCGCAGGTGTAGTGCACATGATTGCAGGTTGGTTTGCATTTGGAGTTATTCTGAATTTAGGACCAAGAGTAGGTAAATATAATGCAGATGGCTCAGCTAATGAAATCGAAGGTCATGACTTAAGATTTTCATTCATTGGTTTGCTTATGATCATCGTTGGTTTCTTTGGTTTCCTAGGTGGTTGTTTGATATGGGCAGGAGCTGACTATGGTGGATGGGTAAACATTTATGGTGCCCCAGCTACTTTATCTTCTTTTGCTTTCAATACATTGATGGGTCTAGCAGGAGGTATGATTGGTGCTTTCTGGATGAGTAAAGGTAATCCATTTTGGATGATGTCAGGCGGACTTGCAGGTATTTTCTCTTGCGCTTCCGGTCTTGATGTTTGGTATCCAGGATTAGCATTTGTTCTAGGTTTTGTTGGTGGAGTGATAATTATTCCTGCGAATAATTGGTTACATAGCGTTTTCAAAATCGATGATCCAGTGGGTGCGGTATCAGTCCACGGTGTTGCCGGTATTTGGGGTGTGATAGCAATGGGATTATTTGCTTCTGGCTACCCAGCTTCAGGTGATATTCCACCTACTAGCTTCGGCGGACAAATCGTTGGTTGTATTGTCATGTTCTTAGTGGGCTTTGTGCCTGGTTACGGTATATCATTCGTCATGAAAATGATGGGATGGTTGCGCGTGCCGGATGCAGTCCAACAAGCTGGAATTGACAGTGCTGAATTAGGACTTAGAGCAACAGCTCAATAGTATAAGAAAGGAACTAAAACATGAATTCATGGCCAGGACCTGAAAATAGCTGGGAGGGTGTAGACGCTTACTTTACATCTGCTAACAGCGAGGGTACTTTAATTTTCTGGACACTTCTGTGTATTGCCTTACTTGTGCTTGTTACAGCTTTAGCAGCACGTCACGAGTCAGATACGGCGAAGAAAACTAAGTAAATTATAATAAAATTGACGGGGCTTAGCCCCGTCAATATATAAATAAAATGGATTACACTACTACAAATTATTTTATTCAAAGTGCGGTAAGCTTTGTTTTAGAAAATAGAATTATAGCGGGCGCTCTTTGGATAGCCTTTATGTACTTTATCCTTAAAAAAATTGCAAAAAAAGATAACGATTTCATATTAAAAAAATTTTCAAAATTCGATAAATAAAAGTTTGAAATATTTAATAGTGAATGGCATGGATAAGCTCCATGATCTTGAACATGAAAAGGCAAATAGCCAATATCAGTATACTTACTTTAAAGAGATAATTAATCAAATAGACCTAAATGCAGAGGTTAGAGTCCTCCATACATATTTAGATGACATAAACAATTTTACTTACGATGACTATGATGTTTTTATGTGGACAGGCGGTTTGGGAAATATTTATTTATCTAATCAACATAATCAAAATCAATTATATGTTTGTGAAAAAATTTTAAAATTAGACAAACCTTTATGGGGCAGCTGTTGGGGTCTTCAAGTCATAGCGACCTGTTATGGAGATAAGATAGCTCAGGCTGGAAAGTTTGAGTTTGGTTTTGCTGAAAATGTAGAAATACTTAAAAATCATTACGTTTATGAAAATAAAAAAAATTACTTCACTGCGCCAGGTCATCATTACGATCATTTAGATACAATTAATTCTGAATTTGAAGTAATTGCTCAAAATGAAATATCAATACAAGCAATCTCTCATAAAAATAAAAAAATTTTTTGTAGTCAGTATCATCCAGAATTACCATTTAATTTTATTGGAAAATTAATGAATTATTGGAAAAAAAATTATCTAAAAATTTTCAACAATAATGAATTTGAAAATAGATTAGTTTTGTTGAGTCAACTTGAACAACAAAATTATTTTAATAGAAAGCTCGAAATCGAAAATTGGTTAAGAAATATTTAGTTATTTTTCCTTGGTTGCGATAACAACAAAAACAAGAAATATTAGAGATAATAATCCACAGAAAATTGAACCAAAAAAAATAGTAGATATGATGAATAAAAATATATCTAAGCTAGTTATTTTGCTAAAGAATAAGGGGTTCGCTAAAAATTGATCAACCACCAATATGAATGTCATAATTATAAAGCCGGTCATAAAACCTCTTTTATAAAATCTAATCCATGAATTTTTAAAATAACTTATATTCATTATGTAATGGTATTTTTACATTATGAAAATATAATTAAAAAGAAAATTTATTCATTGGAGTTACAAAGTGGGAGTTTATAAAGATCATATCAAAGATGCTTTACCTAGCATTAAAAAAGTTAGAGATATAAAAAAGAAATTAGAATCTAAAGGGGTTAAGTACATTTACTCTAATTGGATTGATTTTTTAGGGAGTCCAAAGACTAAGCCTATGCCAATTTCTGATTTTGAAGATTTATGTATGGGAAAAGGTCCACAATTTGCTGTACACTCAGTATCATTTGTCCCTGAGCTGACTCCGGCGGATAATGATCAAATACCAGTTCCTGATCTTGATAGTCTAGTAATATGCCCGTGGGACAAGTCCTGTGCTTGGGTATTTGCTGATTTATATTGGAATGACAGACCATACGATGTGTGCCCACGTCTTACATTAAAAAAACAAATTCAAAAATCAGCAAAGTCTGATCTAAAATTTTATGTGGGAATAGAACCAGAGTTTTTTTTGATGAAATGGGATGGTGATAAACCAGTAAAAGCTATTGATAGGGATCCGATACCTTTGAGGAGGCAAGCATTTGGATATGACTCTGAGTATTCGATTGATGGAATGCATTTTTTAAAAGAGATTATTGATATTTTGAATAATGATCTTAAATGGGATCTCCATGATGTAGTTGCTGAGGGAGCTTACGGTCAATATGAATTAGATTTTGGGTATACAGACATACTTGGAATGGCGGATAGATTTGTCTTTCTAAGAGTCCTATTAAAAGAAATAGCAAAAAAATATGGATATTTTGTATCTTTTATGCCGAAAACAACAATCAGTGATTGGAGATCAGGCGCACATATAAATCATAGTGTAGCCTCAATAAAACAGAAGATTAATAATATTTATAAAGACGGAGATAAATTTTCATCAAAGGCTTACAATGCTGTTGCAGGTATCTTAAAACATGGAGCGGCCATTACAGCTTTGGCTTGTCCAACGGTCAATTCTTATAATGGTTTTGTATCAACTGTAGAAGGTTTAGATGGGGGGCGTCATACTTGGGCTCCAACACATATGACTTATGGAAGCAATAACAGATCAGCAATGATTAGATTGCCTCAAAATAGATATTGTGTAGAGAATAGGGCTTCAGATTTAACTCAAAACCCATACCTTACTTTCTCTTTACTAGCGGCGGCGGCGACAGAGGGTATTGATAAAAACATGAAACCCCCTAAAGCTACCAATAAAAGTTTATACGACTTAACGGAGAAAGAGAAAAAAGAAGTAACCAGTCTTCCAAGAAACTTACTAGAGGCTGTGGATGCTTTTGCTGCAGATAAGTTAGTCCCTGAAGTATTCTCTAAAGCAATGATTAATAACTTTGTTGGTTATAAATATGATGAGTGGTCCCGATATCATACAACGACGACTGATTGGGAAATTAAAGAGTATTTGAAGTTATTTTAATTGGTAGAGAAAGAACAATTAAAGAATTTTCGCCTTGATAATTTTCAATTAAAATCAGGAATAAAAATAGATTTAGATTTAAATTATTTAGCGTTTGGAAATTTAAATGCTGAAAAATCTAATGTAATTCTTTTTCCTACTAGGTATGCCGGAACTCACCTCGAGCAGGGATATTTGATCAACTCAGATTTTCCAATTAATCCCAATGATTATTTTATCATTATCCCAAATATGTTTTGTAATGGTGTTTCATCATCTCCAAGTAATACTGAGGGCAAGTATTCCGGTGCAAATTTCCCATTAATTACAATTTTTGATAATGTTTGCGCTCAAAAAAAACTTATCAACGAAATATTCGGAATCAATGAAATACAGTTAGTAATTGGATGGTCGATGGGAGGTCAACAAGCCTTTCAATGGGCCTCCTATTTTCCCGATATGGTTAAAAACTTGATCTCTATGTGTGGTCATGCAAAAACAACTGATCATACATTTGTTTTTCTTGAGGGTGTTTATGCAGCTTTAACTTCGGATCCCCAGTGGAAAAATGGCAATTATGATCAACAACCAGAAAAAGGAAAAACAACTATGGCAAGAGTATGGGCAGGGTGGGCCCATGGTCAAAATTGGTACCGTAATAAAAACTACTTAAATGATGGTTACAAAAACCCTACAGAAGTTTTAGATAAGTTATGGAATAAAATTTATTATCACAGAGATGCGAATGACTTAATTGCAATGATGAGAACATGGCAAGAGCATGACATCAGCAACAATGATAAATTTCAAAAAAATATCTCATTGGCTCTCAATTCTATAACTGCCAAATCAATATTGATGCCTGGTATCAACGATTTATATTTCCCACCTGAGGATAATGAAATTGAATTAAAAGATATCAAGAACGGGGAGCTCAGAATAATACCATCAGATTTTGGACATTATGCGGGTGCGGGTAAAACAAAATCTGATTTAGATTTTATTAATAAAGCGATTGCTGATTTGCTGACTAATTAAATTTAATTTTAAATAATTTCTTTTTACCAATTTTTAAAACATCATCATGATTAGATTGATTTAGAATAAAATTAAAATCTTTTATCTGATTATCATTTATTTTAATTCCTCCACCCTCGATTAGTCTTTTCGCTTCAGACTTTGAAGGAACTAACTTTTGCGAAATAAGAGCCTCTAGAATTTTAATATCTTTGTTATTTTCAAAGATGATCTCCTCTAAGTCTTCATGAGATTTTTTTTCAAATATAGAAACTGCTTTATTTTCTGCTTCTTGAGCTGAATTTTCTGAATGACAGTCTGCTGTTACTAAGTATGCAAGACGTTTTTTTGCATTATTAATATCTTTTGATATTAAATCTTTAATTTCTGTTTGTTCTAGATCACTGAAAATTAATAATAGTTTTTCAACATCACTATCATCCACATTTCTCCAGTACTGATAGAAATCATAAGAACTATATTTTTGTTGATCAATCCAGACGGCCCCCTGTTCTGTTTTTCCCATTTTTTTTCCAGTTGAGGTTGTCAAAAGAGGTGTTGTTAATCCATGGGTGTCTTTTTTATTAATCTTAGATATAATTTCCATTCCTAAAACAATATTTCCCCATTGATCAGAACCGCCAATCTGCAAGTCACATTGATGATGTAAGTTTAAGTGAAGGAAGTCATAGCTTTGGAGTACCATATAATTAAATTCTAAAAAGGAGAGGGACTGTTCTCTTTTTAACCTCTCTTTAACGCTCTCAAAGGTTAACATTCTGTTAATTGATAGATGACTACCCACATCCCTGAGCAATTCTATGTAATTTAAATTACTTAACCAATCATCATTGTTAATAAAGGTTATGCTTCCTTTATGATCTCTAAAATAGTGTTCGAATATTCTTTTAAAATTATCAATATTATTTTGAATTTCATCATAGGTTAGAATTTTTCTAGCACTATCTTTGCCCGATGGGTCGCCAATTTTGGTAGTTCCACCTCCAAGTAATACAATTGCTTTATGCCCGTGTTTAATAAGTGTTTTAATAGCTCTTAATTGGACCAAACTACCTGCATGAAGAGCGTCAGCTGTGGCATCAAAACCAATATAGAATGTAATTTTTTTTTTATTTAAAAGACTATTTAACTCTTTTTCATTTGTGCATTGATTGAAAAGGTGTCTATCTTTAAATAACTGTATATAGTCAAACACATATTATATTTAGCATAATTTTATAGATATCAAATGGATTATATTGCCCTTGGTTGTATGTCGGGAACGTCATTAGATGGAATAGACCTTAGTCTAATTCGATCTGACGGTGAGACTTATTCAGAAGAGATTATGAATTATTTTCAACCGTATTCTAAAGAGTTAAAAAATAAACTTCATCAAGTGATACAAAAAGGTTATTTAACGGACCCAAAAATCGCCTCTCATTTATCTTTAGAATACTCTCGGACTATTCAACAATTCCTAGACTCAAATAAAAAATATGAAGTCAATGTAATTGGAATTCATGGTCAAACACTTTTCCACGATGAAAAAACAAAAATATCAATCCAACTATTTGATAAAAATTTAAATCTAAAAACGGCAATTCCAGTTATTTGTAATTTTAGAAAAAATGATCTTTTAAATGGGGGGTTTGGGGCGCCTATCATACCTATATATCACCAACTCATTCATCAAAAACTAAATAAAAAAAGTTCTGTTTTTGTAAATATTGGAGGAGTAACAAACATTACCATTATTAATCAGGAAGGAATATTTGCTGGTGATACTTCATTTGGTAACGCACTAGTAAATGATTTAATTAAAAAGAAATTTAATTTTGAGATGGATGAAGATGGTTATATCTCTGGCCAAGGTTTAGTGAATGACTCGATTATTGATCTTATTTTAAGCGACCCATTTTTTTCAAGACCTCTTCCCAAAACACTTGACAGAAACTATTTTCATAAATATCTAGAACAATTACAGGCTATGGACAAAACTGAAAATATTATTAACAGTCTGTTAGAAATTGTTCCTATATCAATTGAGAAATTAATTTTTGATACTGATCCTACGATTATCCTATGTGGCGGTGGGAGAAAAAACCTAACTTTACAAAAACTATTTAGACAACACTTTAAAGATGTTCATTCAATTGATGAGTTTGGCCTAGATGGAGATTACATAGAATCTCAAGGGATGGCCTTACTCTCAATTCGTTTTCTGATGAAAAAGAAGTCTACTTTTACTTCAACTACAGGTATTAAAAGAGGAGTGTATTTAGGTGAGAGGTGTTAAAGTTTATGCTTATTAATGTATTTAGACATGGTATCCATTAATGGATCTAACTTGCCTTCAAATAAATGATTGGCTTTAGAGATTGTCTCCAAAGAAACGTCTGCATTTTTTTGTTTTTTAAAAGTTTCAAAAAAATCTTTTAAACTATCTTTTTTTACAATTTCATCTTGCTCTGCTCTTATAATCAATGTTTTGATTGGACAGGGTGATAAAAAATTAAAATCATATAAATTAACAGGTGGGGCTATTAAAATTAAACCATCAACTTCTGGTCTTCTCATCAAAGTTTGAAAACCTATCCATGCACCAAAAGAAAAACCAACAATCCAACAAGATCTAAAATCTTCATTTTTCTTTTGTAGCCAATCAAGAGAAACACTTGCATCATTTAACTCACCTTCACCCTCGGTAAAAGCTCCATCACTTTTACCCACTCCTCGAAAATTTATTCTAAGAGTTGAAAACCCTGCCTCTTTCATAACTTTAAAAGCGGCATAGTTTACTTTAGAGTCCATAGTTCCCCCATGCTTAGGGTTTGGATGTAATACGATGGCTAGATTAGGTTTTTCTTGTTCACTAGGTGAGTATTTTGCTTGAAGTTTACCTTCACCACCTTGTATAAATACTTCTGGCATAATTAAAGACAGGATTTAAATTGATTTCACTAAGAAAAGCAAGGTAATAATGAACACACTTGGATTTAACAAAGATCCCTCTGAAACCACGGTGGTGGTTGCCATGTCTGGTGGAGTAGATAGTTCTGTGACAGCAGGTCTTTTAAAAAAAGAGGGTTACAACGTCATTGGTATAACTTTACAATTATATTCATCTAATAGTTCAGCTAAGAAAGGATCTTGTTGTTCTGGTATCGATATTTATGACGCTAGAAGAGTGGCTCAAAAATTAGACATACCTCATTATGTTTTTAATTATGAAAAAACATTTAAAGAAGATGTCATTGATTACTTTATTCAATCATATGAGAATGGAGAAACACCAATTCCATGTGTTAAATGTAATGAAACTGTAAAATTTAGAGATTTATTAGGATTTGCAAAAAAACTTGATGCCGATTGTATGGCTACTGGTCATTATATTAAAAGAAAAGGTAATACAGAAAACGCTCTTATGTATAGAGCAGAGGATAAATCTAAAGATCAAAGTTATTTTCTATTCTCTATGACTCAAGATCAATTAGACTATTTACGATTTCCATTAGGCGATATTCCTAAAGAACAAACCCGAAAAATAGCTGAAGAAATCGGATTAGTTATCTTTAACAAAAAAGATAGTCAGGATATTTGTTTTATTCCAGATGGGGATTATAAAAAATTTTTAAAATCTCATAAAAAAAAAGGTGAAATTATTGATATTCAAGGAAAAGTTTTATCCTATCACGAAGGTATTCAAAATTTCACTGTTGGACAAAGAAGAGGTATTGGGGTTTCAAGTAGTGAGCCTCTTTATGTCATAGATATTTTAAAAGAAACAAATCAAATTATAGTAGGTGATAAAAAAAATCTCTTAGGCACTTCTTTGTTGCTTGATAATATGAACTTTATTATGCCAGAGTTTGATTTTAATAAACCTGAATTACAAATATCTTGTAGTGCCAAGATCAGATCATTGTCAGAGCCAATGAAAGGAAAGCTCATTAAAAAATCACAAACATACTCTTTTGAATTTGATGAACCAGCAGAAGCGATTACAAAAGGTCAAGCCTGCGTCCTTTATGATCAAGATAGGGTGCTTGGTGGTGGGATTATTTGTCAAAAATTGAACTAAAACCCTTATTTTTTCGTATTTTCTTGTAAATTTCCTTAATTTAATTATATATCGGTGATCTATGGCAGCTACAGAACAAACAATCAAACAAGTTAATTCACTTGGAAATAGTGATTACAAGTATGGCTTTTCTACGGAGCTTGATGAAATTAAGGCTCCAAAGGGTTTGAGTGAGGAGGTAGTTCGCTTTATCTCTGCCCAAAAAAACGAGCCTGATTGGATGTTAGAGTGGAGATTAAATGCCTTTAAAGTATTCAACAAACTCCCAAAACCAAATTGGGCAAAGTTAAATATCCCAGAAATCGATTACCAAGATTATTACTATTACTCTTCTCCAAAAAGCCTTAAAGATAAACCCAAGTCACTCGATGAAATTGACCCTGAGATCCTCAAAACATACGAAAAGCTTGGTATTCCACTAAAAGAACAAGAAATACTCTCCGGAGTTGCAGTCGATGCTGTTTTTGACTCTGTATCAGTTGCGACGACTTACAAGAAGCAGCTGAATGACCTTGGTATAATTTTTTGCTCTATATCGGATGCTATTCAAGAACATCCTGAACTTATAAAGAAATATATTGGTAGCGTTATACCAGTTAGTGACCATTCATTTGCTGCACTTAATTCTGCGGTGTTCACAGATGGTTCTTTTGTTTACATTCCTGAAGGGGTTCGATGCCCGGTAGAGCTTTCTACTTATTTTAGAATAAATGCAATTAACACTGGTCAATTTGAGAGAACTTTAATCATTGCTGATAAAAATAGTTATGTAAGTTACCTTGAAGGATGTACAGCTCCCATGAGAGATGAAAATCAGCTTCATGCTGCCAATGTTGAGTTAGTTGCACTTGATAATGCGGAAATAAAATACTCAACAGTTCAAAATTGGTATCCGGGTGATAGTGAAGGTAAAGGTGGTATTTATAATTTTGTTACCAAACGAGGCGCTTGTAGAGGACATAGTTCAAAAATATCCTGGACCCAGGTAGAAACAGGTTCGGCCATTACATGGAAGTACCCTAGTTGTATTTTACAAGGAGATAATTCTAAAGGTGAGTTTTACTCTGTTGCTATCACGAATAATAAGCAACAAGCAGATACAGGCACTAAAATGATCCACATTGGCAAAAATACTTCTTCTAAAATTATTTCAAAAGGCATTTCAGCGGGCAAGGCTCAAAATACTTATAGAGGATTAGTGAGCATCAATTCACGTGCATCAAATTCAAGAAACTTTACTCAATGTGACTCTCTACTTATTGGAAATGAATGTGGAGCTCACACTGTCCCATATATCGAATCCAGTAACGCTGACTCAACAATTGAGCATGAAGCTACAACTTCAAAAATTAACGAAGATCAGCTTTTTTATTGTATGCAACGAGGTTTGAATAGCGAAGACGCAGTTGGATTGATTGTAAATGGGTTTTGTAAAGAAGTTTTACAACACCTGCCAATGGAGTTTGCGGTTGAAGCTCAAAAATTAGTAGCCATAAGTTTAGAAGGAAGTGTCGGATAATGTTAAATATTAATAATCTTCATGTTTCCATTGACGGAAAACAAATCATCAAAGGTTTAAGCCTTTCAATAAACAAAGGTGAAGTCCATGCTTTAATGGGACCAAACGGTTCAGGGAAGAGTACTTTGTCATATGTTCTCTCCGGTAAAGAGGGGTATGAGATTGACGAAGGTACAATTGAATATAATGGAAAAAATTTATTAGACTTGGATGTTGATGAAAGAGCTAATGCAGGCTTATTTTTAGCTTTTCAATATCCGATGGAGATACCCGGAGTTCAAACATCATTCTTTTTAAAAACAGCCATTAACTCCAAAAGAAAATTTCTTGGGATGCCTGAAATTGACGCCCTTGAGTTTGCTAAATTAATAAAATCCCATGCTGAAGACTTGGGCATTGGTTCTGAAATGTTAAGACGTGATCTGAACGTTAATTACTCTGGAGGCGAAAAGAAAAAACAAGAAATTTTACAAATGTCTATTCTAAAACCTGATATGGCTATCTTAGATGAAACGGACTCAGGCTTAGATATTGATGCTCTTCGCATAGTATCAGAGGGTGTTAACAATTTAAGAAGTGAACAAAACTCATTTTTAGTAATTACTCACTATCAAAGACTTTTAAACTATATCAAACCTGATTTTGTTCATATTATAGCTGATGGAAAAATAGTTAAGTCTGGTGATTTTTCTTTAGCTTTAGAGTTAGAAGAAAAAGGTTATGAGGATATTTCTAAAACAGCCTAATGAGCACTGCTGTGAAATTAGATACGATGCCATCTGAAGAGATATCTGAATATGCGCAAAAGGCAATGTTAAATAACCCTTTTGAAAATTTTAAAATTGAAAATTATAAATATGCTCAATTACATAAGAGTATTACTACTAATTCAAGCCTAGAAGACTTTAAACCTGACTTCTCATCGATCAATTCTTTTAAAAATTTAAAACTAACTGACAGCACGAATGCCGACCTAATGGGTGACTTAAATAAGTGGAATTACAATAATTCAGATAGTTATTTTAGGGTAAACTCTATTTCAGAAAGATCCTCTAAAAAAATTGATTTAGACTTATATGAAGATGAAATCATTTACCTGGATCTTTCAATATTTAGAGAAAATATTCAGCTTTTAAAAGCTACTGAACTATCTAAGACACTTATAATTAATAATAGTAATTTTTCAGATGATTGCCCTAGATCTATAATTTTGAATTTATCTGAGAATGCTAAATTGAATGTAATTCATTACAATATTTCAAATTCAAAGTCATTTTTATACTTTGAAATAAATCAACAAAATAACTCAAATGTGAAATTTTTATCTTTTCAATCAAACAATGTTCATACCAGAAACGAATTTTTTGCATCATTAGAAGGAAATTGTTCTTTAGATCTATATGGTTTGAATATTCATAATCATGGCGTTAACGATAACTATTCATTTATTCAACATATGAAACCATCCTCACAAAGTAGGGAGGTTTTCAAATCAATTGTCAAAAACGGTGCTGTTACGAATTTTCAAGGAAAAATTTATGTAGACTCTGTAGCTCAGAAGACTGATGGATATCAAATGAGCAGGTCTCTGTTACTCGATAATGTATCAAAAGCTAATAACAAGCCAGAATTAGAGATTTATGCGGATGATGTTAAATGTAGCCACGGCTCCACCGTTTCAAAATTAAATCAAGACCAAGTGTATTACTTCAAATCTAGAGGAATCAATGAAGAGCAAGCTATTAAAATTTTACAAAAAGCTTTTTTAGTTGAAACTCTTGAGGCTATTGAAAATCCTCAAATCAAAGAATACTCTTATGGTCTGCTTGACTCAAGATTATGAGCTTTAAATCTGACTTTCCGATATTAAAAAATAAAATTCGTGAATATCCAATTACATATTTGGACTCAGCTGCGAGCACTCAGAAACCTGAAGAAGTAATAAATTCAATTTCAGAATTTTATCAAAACTCTTATGAAAACGTTCATAGGGGAATGAACACACTTAGTATAAAAGCAACAGACATTTTTGAAAGAGCTAGAGAAAATGTTCGGTCTTTTATAAATGCAAATTCAATAAATGAGGTGATTTTTACCGCAGGGGCAACTGACTCGATAAACAAAATATCACATTGTTTGCCTCAACTCCTAAATGATGGCGATAAAATTGTTATCACTGAACTTGAACATCACTCAAACTATTTACCTTGGCTTCAAATAGCTAAAAAATTCAATTTTGTAATTGAAGTTGTGGGTGTGAATGAAAATGGAAATATTACAGAAGAAGATATTATAAATGCTTGTGATCAATCTACTAAATTTTTAGCTCTTACCCATATGTCAAATGTAACGGGTCAAATTATTGATATTAAAAAAATAAAAGAAAACATATCTAGTGATATCTTAATTGCAGTTGATGGATGCCAATCTATTGCACACATAAACATTGATGTTCAAGACTTGGGTTGTGACTTTTATTCTTTTTCTTCCCATAAACTCTATGGACCTTCAGGTATTGGTATTATGTTTGGAAAAGAAAAATTATTAGAGTCTCTTGAACCACCTTTTTTAGGAGGGGGAATGATCAATAACGTATCTCTTGATAGTTTTTCATATGCCATGCTTCCTAATAAATTTGAAGCAGGCACACCTCCAATAGAAGCGGTAGCGGGAATGAATACAGCCATTGAATATTTAAACCGCATAAACTTCTCAGATTACTTTGAGGAAGAAAAAAAACTTCGTTTAACCTTAATTGATCATTTTAAATCTATGGATGAAATAGAGTTCTATGGCTATCATCAAGACATCTACGCAAGTTCAATAGTTTGCTTTAATGTCAAAGATAAAAATTACAATGATATCTCAACTTTTTTAGATCAGTATGGAATTATGATCAGAGGTGGCCATCATTGCTGCCAACCATTTATGAAAAAATTAGAAATCCCTGGTTCATGTCGAGTTTCTTTTGGTATTTACAACGATTTAAACGATATTGATATATTGGTTGACGCTTTATCAAAAACAATCAAACTCCTTCAATAATGGATGATAAAACTTTATCTGACTTTATGCCCAAAACAAATAGTGAGGGTGAGATCATCATTGGTGAGTTCTCTCATCAATCATCAATTAAACTGACTACTGATGATGTTATTAAAAAACTATTAACAATTAAAGATCCTGAACTAGGTATCAATATCTACGATCTTGGATTGATTTACGATATTAAAATCGATGAGGGTAATAATGTAAATATCACCATGACCCTTACCACTGTCAATTGCCCTGTTGCTGACTCTTTCCCACTGGATATTGCTAAAAATATTACATCTTTGGAAAATTCTGGACAGGTTAAAGTTAAACTTACCTTTGATCCCCCATGGAATAAAGATATGATGAGCGACGATGCACGACTCGCTTTAGGATATTAATGAACACACCTTTATTCAAATTATCAAGTTCTGCTGAAAACCAAATTGATCAACTTCTTAGTAATAATCCTAATGCTAAAGGTTTAAAGATTGGCCTAAACACCAAAGGTTGTGCTGGACTAAGCTACACTATGGAATATGTAAATGATGAAAATATTAAAGGCTGTGAACTGGTTAACGATTACAAATTCCCTCTCTATATTGAAAATAATGCCATCATGTTTGTTATAGGTACTGAAATGGACTTTGTTAAAGAAGAGTTTGGTGAGAGATTTGTTTTTAACAACCCCAACCAAACAAGCGAGTGTGGTTGCGGCGAAAGTTTTCACGTTTAATTTAAATATAAATGGTAGCTCTTTTAGGTATCTTATCTGCTTTAAGCTTTGGTATTGGTGATTTTTTAGCTCGTTTTTCTTCCAGAGAAGTTGGATTTAAAAATTCACTTTTTTGGATGTTAATTGTTGGCGCTATCTTTTATTTAATTCTTTTTATTTTTTTTGGTGACGGTCTTAAACCTAATCCTCTAGGCCTTAGTAATAGCTTTCTCTCAGGAATTTTAATTATGTTTGGTCTTCTTTGTCTGTATAGGGGTCTTCAAATGGGTCCTGTATCCATTGTAGCCGCTATAACCGCAAGTAACCCACTTATTGTTTTTTTGATAAGATTTGCTTTAGGAAGTGAGCCTACTCTTCTTCAATGGCTGTCAACATTAGTAGTGATATCTGGAGCAATTTTGGTCTCTTTTAGCGCCAATAGCTTTCAAGAAAGTCTTGGATTAACAAAAAAACAAATTAAAGAGTCAGTTATAATTTCTTTCATGGCTAGCATCACACTAGCTCTAGGTTTAATATTTTCTCAAGAGGCTACAAATACCCTAGAGCCCCTTGAAACAGTTATATATATTCGTTTTTTTAGTTTATTGGGCATTTCAACAATACTTCTTTTTACTAAAAGCAAAATAACTTTGACCAAAAAGGCCATACCCATTCTTTTTTTTCAAGGAATTCTTGAGACATCAGGATATTTTTGCTTAGTTTCGGCTTATATATTCGATAAAGCAAGTATTGCAGTTGTTATTTCATCAGGATTTGGATTAGTTACTATTATTTTAGCAAGGTTAATCCTAAAAGAGCAAATTTCCAAATTGCAAAGTGTTGGGATATTTTTAACTTTTTTAGGAGTTTTCGGACTTACTATCTAGTTAAGTTTTGTAGTCTTTTTTTATCAAAACGATATGAATTCATGGCTATCGCTACACAAATGATAGCACCTCCAATAATGGTATTCATGCTCGGCACTTCATTAATTCCGAGAATGGGTAGCCAAGCCCAGAAAATTCCTCCAACAACTTCAAGCAAAGATAGCATTGTTAATTCACCTGACAGAAGTTGTTTAGATCCGATACTAAACAAAATCAAACCACTTGCTACTAGAGTCCCGTGAGTCATGCTTAAATAGATGTTCTTTATAGGAATATAAAAATCTTGGTTATTAATTATCATTAACATAGCTGAGAATAGAGCGCAGAATATTCCACCATAAATTAAGATATAAAATTTTTTGATATCACTTTTACTTCTGAGCGCTACTGAAAAGGCTGCAAATCCTAAACTAGACACAAAGCCCATTATCAACCCGAAAAATGATCCACTAAAAGCACTCGCATAAATCATTACTAAAGTTCCTATAAAGGCAATAACCATGCTTACAAAATTTTGTTTAGATATTTTTTCTTTTAAGAAAATAAATGCAATGAGAGAAGCTAAAAAAGGCATAAGCGCTAACATGAATAATGTTACCGCTGCAGTAGTATAACTAATTGAATAAATAAAGCCTAAAAAAGCAGTCGTTAATGACATACCGCCAATAATAGAAACACCATCAATTTGAAAAAGTTTTTTTATAAAATTCAATCCCTCATTAAAGAAAAGATAAAATGCAATTATAGTAGCCACAGTCATACCTCTAATTACCAAGTAGGGAAGTTGATAAAGTTGGGGGTCTGTCATATTTTTAACAACTAAAGGGCCAAAACTCCAGACTAGACCGCTAATCACTACAATGATTACAGCTCTTAGGTGATCATCCATTTCCGGATAAACTTAATTTAAATTTTAAAAAAAAAGTAGTTAATTATTAAAAAATTCTGTTAATTCTTTGACAGAATTAAAGCTTTGATTATCACCTTTTTTACTTCTTAAGGTGAATGATAAAGAATCAATTTCTTTTTCGCCAACAACTAGAGAGTAAGGAATTTTTTTTGATACCGAGTTTCTAATCTTGTATCCAAGTTTATTGTCAGAGTCATCTATCAATGAACGAACACCTAATTCTTTTAGTTCTTCATTAATTTTTTTACAATGGTCCACAAACTTCTCAGAAACCGGCAATATTGCTAGTTGTACTGGAGTTATAAATAAAGGAAGCCAACCATTAGTATTTTCGAGAATAATAGCAATAAACCTCTCTAATGAACCAACAACGGCTCGGTGTATCATGATAGGGACTTGATTTTTATCATCTTTATCTTTGTATTTGGCCCCAAGTCTATCAGGTAAATTAAAATCAATTTGGATAGTTCCACACTGCCATTCTCTTCCAAGGGAGTCTTCTAAAGTGAATTCAATCTTTGGACCATAAAAGGCTCCTTCGCCATCTAATATGTTAAAATCTTTTCCATTATCAGATAAAACTTTTTTTAATTGATTTTCAGCATTATCCCAATTTTCTTGAGAACCAATGCTTTTCTCTGGTCGAGTAGAAATATTGTATTTAATTTTTTCAAAACCAAATTTTTTATAAACTCTCTCAATTAATTGAGTTGTTTCATTGCAAACATCGTAAATTTGCTCGGCAGTACAAAAAATATGGGCATCATCTTGCGTGAATCCTCTAACTCGAAATAGTCCATTTAAGGCACCGGAGGGTTCGTATCGATGACATTTTCCAAATTCCGAATACCTCAGAGGGAGATCCTTATAAGTAATTAACTGTGAATTAAACAATACAATATGACAAGGGCAGTTCATGGGTTTTAGAGCAAATGTTTTATTATCTGTCTCTGAGGTAAACATATTTTCTTTGAAGTTATCCCAGTGACCTGATTTTATCCAAAGTTCGTTTGAGACAAGTTCAGGTGTTTTTACCTCGTAATAATTCAATTTTTTTTGTTCTGATCTAATGTACCTTTCGATATTTTGATAAAGCGTAAGTCCTTTATGTTTCCAAAAAACATTACCAGCTGATAGATCTGTAAGTAAAAAAAGGCCCATGTCAGTACCAAGTCTTCTATGATTTCTTTCTTTGGCTTCCTCTAAATTTTTTAAATATTTATTTAATTCTTTCTCGCTGTACCAGGCAGTTGCATAAACTCTTTGAAGCATCTTATTGGTGCTAATACCTCTCCAATAGGCGCCAGATACATTAGTAATTTTTATATGAGCTTCATACTCTTTGGTGCTTTTATGATGAGGGCCTTTGCACAAATCAGTAAAGTTTTTTTGTTCATAGAGTGTTATCTCCGCAGCATTATCAAGATTATTGATGAGCTCTAACTTATATTTATTATCTTTAAAAAAATTTAAAGCCTCATCTTTTGATACAACTTTTTTATTAAACTCTCTTCCCTCATTTAAAATTTCTTTAATTTTTTCTTCTATTTTATTGATGTCATCATCTGATAGGGCGCTATCCATATCAAAATCATAATAAAAACCATTTTTAATGAATGGGCCTATAGTTGGTTTCGCAGTGGGAAAGATGCTTATTACAGCCTCGGCTAAAACATGAGCCATATCATGCCTCATAATATTAAGAGCGTCATCAGACTTTGCCCGAACGGGTTTGAAGTTTTCTATTTCGAAATCAAAATATTCATTATTTTGATCTTTATAGGCAATTATTTCACTCATTCTTCTATCTTTTTAAAAAAACAACTTTTAGAGCCAGTGTGACAAGCTGCCGAACCTTGAAGTTCTACCTCAAAAATTAAAGTATCGTTATCACAATCTGTGTAAATATTAAATAACTTTAATAAATTTCCAGAAGTCTCGCCTTTCTTCCAAAGCTTATTTTTACTTCGACTCCAAAAATAACCAAATTTATTTTTAATTGTCATTTCGAGAGACTCTTTATTTGAGTAGGCAACCATGAGGATTTCTTTTGTTTCTCTTTCTTGAACCACAGTAGGGATAAGGCCATTACTGTCATATTTAAGATTATTTATTTTGATATTTTCCAATTGATTGAATTTTTAATGATTTTTACTTTTATTGCAGTATTTTTCAATGAAGAAAAGAATTTAGGTCAATGAATTATCACCTTGCTCCAATGATGGGCTATACAGATTGCTATTTTAGATTATTAGCTGAAAAATTGTATAAAAGTCAAATCACAACCTTTTCAGAAATGATTGTAGATAAAGCCATAATTCACAATGAAACCAAAACGATTAATAAACATTTTTTAGCAAATAATATCAGCGCTATTCAAATAGCAGGTTCGGAACCTATGGAAATAAAATTAGCAATTCAAAAGTTAAATAAAATAGATCGGATAAATCATATCAATTTAAATCTAGGCTGCCCAAGTTCTAGGGTACAAGAGAACAAATTAGGACTTGCTTTAACTCAATATCCTAATTTAGTAAGAGAGTGTTTATATACTCTCAAAACATATAATAAAAAAATTTCTGTTAAATGTAGGTTAGGTCTCGGGCTTGATGAGGATCAAAATTATATATTTGAATATTTAAGTATGTTTCAAGAATTTGAAATCAAAACAGTTTATATTCATTGTCGAAATGGTGTTTTAAATCTTGATACAAAAAAAAATAGAACGATTCCTAAAATTAACTATGAGCTTTTTTTTAAATGCAAAGAAGAGTTTCCCAATATGGAGTTAATCCCTAATGGGGAAATAAATGACTTGGAAACTATTAATCATTTATTAGATAATAAAATCAATCAATTCATGATCGGAAGACAGTTTGCTAATGATTTATTATTTATTGAAAAGCTAGGACTAATTGAAATTGATAACAAAATCCAAATTATTTCAGATTACTTAGATAATTTTCAAGACTACAAATACTTAAATTTAAACTTACTAAAAAAAGCTATCTTCACATTACTTTCTAAAGTTAACGGAGCTAAAAAAATTAAAAAAGATATTTCTGAAGCTGATAATATTATTAGAGTTAAAAAAATTTTTGAAAGTAATCAAATTTGGAATTAAAAGAGCTAACGAGATATTCTTCTTTTTTAAAAAAATATGAATATTTAGAAGAGAGTTTTAGCTCAAAAAAAGAATTTAAAAATATCTTAAATTATTACAAAGCCTCTATTTCGAAAATTATTCAGGATTCAAATTATTCCTTATCAGGCATCGAAAAATTAAAAAATGAAATCATCTATCTTATATTCTCTTCATTTCATGAGGGGATAATAAATCAAGAATGCGCATCTCGGTTATGGTCTTTAATTTGTAAAAACTTTGTTACTAAGATTTTCAACTTTTATATTCTTCGATCTTTTAATTCTAAAATTTTGAAAAATTTCTTCATTTTAGGTCTTGGTAAAATTGGAGTTAAAGATTTAAATTTTACCTCTGATATCGACTTGATTATCTTCTTTGATAGTAAAAACTCAGATATCGAATTATCAGATTTTAATAAATTAATTAAAAAAATTACAAGCGACATAACCAATATTTCTCCATCATTTTTTCATAAAATAGATCTTAGATTACGTCCTGATTTAGGAGGCACGCATATTGTTTCAGATCTCGACAGTGCTATTGATTATTACTCATCGGTAGGCAGAAATTGGGAAAGATTAGCATATCATCGATCTAATCTTATATGTGGAAACATCTTATTATACAGCAGTTTCCTAAACTCAATTAAAAGTTTTTTATTTAGACGTTCATTTGATTTTTACGCCATAGATGAAATCAAAAAACTCTTTGAAAGAAATAAAACTTCAAAAAATTTAGATATTAAAAACTCTTATGGGTTTATTAGATCATGTGAAAATATCATTCATTTTAATCAGTTGTTATGGTCTGGAAAATTTAATGACCTTCGAGAAAGTAACATTCATAAATTATTCAAAAGAATGTCGAATTATAAAACTATAATTAATGAAGAGGATTTATCCACTATTATAGATGCTTATTACTATTTTAGAAAAATAGAAAATTATCTTCATCTAAAACAGAATACCTTTCAAAATATAGTTAATGAAGAAGACCCTTACTTGAGAGAAGTTTCCAATAATTATTATGAAGAATTAACCTCCAAAAGAGAAAAAGTTATAAAGATTTATGAAAGTTTATTTTCTCCAAAAAGCGATGATCAAAATATTAAATTAGAAAATTTTAATGAAAAAAGTCGTACCATTATTAGTAAGTTGTTTGAGAAGGCTAGTAGCATCAATAGTTCTGAAACGGTTCGCCATGATTATACAAATTCAATAAAATATCTCGTTAATCTTCTGGTCCAAGAGGATCAAAAAGATGAACTGATTATAAAATTTGATTATCTTATTAATTATTATAAATCCGGCGTCCATTTAACAGGTCTATACAAATATAACAGCAATATTTTCCCTGAAATTATCTTCATATTTAATAATTCACCTAAATTAACTAACTTGCTGAATAAGAACAATTTTTTGATTGAGTCACTTGTTTACTTATTTAATTATGGTCTTCCAAATTTCCAAATAAGGGAAAAATCAGACAACTTTGATTTAGATTTGAAAAAAATCCTTCAAGATATATATGAGGTAGTTTTTTTATTAGATTATTTATACATTTCAAAAAAGATTGATTACGAAATTTATATTTTTAAAAGAAATAGAAATATTAAAAAATTCCTGTTCAATTTATTTGAAATCATAAAAATTGATTATACGAGTCAAAAAAATATTTTTTCTGATTTATCTCCAATCCTTTTTGGAAGCTATGGTATCAATAAAGCACTTCCTTCGTCTGACGTCGATTTATTTTTTATTTATCATTCAAATGAGAATAATCATATTGATAATATAAAAATTGTTAGAAGATTTTATAATATAATCAATCAGTATGTAGACAAAGACTTCTTAATTATTGATGATCGAAATAAACCTTTTGATAAAAGTTCAGATCAGGTAATTCAATTTGATAACTTTTTTGATTTTTATTTAAAAACGGATGAAATTTTTCATCAATTGTCTTTTTTAAAAACTAAAATTCTCTCTCGTTCAAGAAATATAGCTAGATTATTTAATCTTAGAAAAAAAGAAATTATCTCTCATTATTCTTCGATTGATAAAAACTATATTAAAAAAATGGTTGATTTAAAAAATCCAAATGAAAACTTCAAAGATTTAGTTCAACTTTATAAAATTTCTGATGAAATATTTAGTTTTAATAAAGAAGAATTCCTTTTAAGGGGAAAATTTAAAATTTTTAATGAAGAGTTAGTGAGAGAAAATTTATATAACAGCTCAACTAAGACTGATTTTAGTCAATCTTTAGATGAGCTGTTAAAAATTATAGATTAATAATCGTAGTAGAGATCGTACTCTTTAGGAGTGACTACGAGTTTGTTTGGTTCGATCTCTTCTTCTCTTTTATATTCAATATAAGACTCGATTAAGTCTTTAGTAAATACGTTTCCTTCAAGAAGATAGTCATGATTAGCCTCTAAATTATTGACAGCTTCTTCAAGAGAAGATGGAACTTCTTTTACTTTAGCTTGCTCTTCAGGTGGTAAATCATAAAGATTTTTATCCATTGGTTCGCCTGGATCAATTCTATTCTTGATACCGTCTAAACCAGCCATCACCATTGCAGAGAACGCTAAATATGGATTGGCTGTAGCATCTGGACATCTAAACTCCACTCTTTTTGCTTTTGGAGAAGGAGAGTAGGCAGGAATACGGCAGATCGCACTTCTGTTTCTGTTAGAGTAAGCTAGTTTCACAGGAGCCTCATACCCAGGGACTAATCTCTTGAATGAGTTAATTGTTGGGTTAGTAAATGCTAGTAAAGATGGAGCATGCTTTAAAAGACCTCCAATATAAAACTTCGCCTCATCGCTCAAGTTTGCGTAGCCACTGTCTGCATAGAAAATTGGCTTTCCATTTGACCAAATACTTTGATGGCAGTGCATACCAGAACCGTTATCATTAGATAATGGTTTCGGCATAAATGTTGCAGATAGACCATTGCTCTTAGCAGTATTTCTTACGATATACTTATACTTTTGAAGATCATCAGCGTGAGAAAGTAGCGTATCAAATCTTAAATCGATTTCTTGTTGGCCAGCTGTAGCTACTTCGTGATGTTGTGCTTCTACTTTCATTCCAATAGAAACCATGTGGTTGACCATTTCTGATCTCACATCTTGCATTGTGTCATGTGGTGGGCAAGGGAAATAGCCACCTTTGTTTCTTACGTGATAACCTAAATTTGGTCTTTCATCTGAGCCTTTGTTCCAAATAGCTTCTCCGGAATCAACAGAGAAGAAAGAGTTGCTTGGGTCAGTTGATATTCTGACATCGTTAAATAAGAAAAATTCTGCTTCAGCGCCAAAGAAAATACTATCACCAACGCCTGAAGACTTTACATACTCTTCTGCTTTTTTTGCAACATATCTTGGATCTTTGTCATACTTTTGACCAGTGATAGGATCCTGAATATCACAGATTAAAACTAGTGTAGGGTCAGCAAAGAAAGGATCAACGAAAGCAGTTCCAGCATCTGGGATTAAGATCATGTCACTAGCTTCAATAGATTGAAAACATCTAATTGATGAACCGTCAAATCCGATACCTTCTTCGAATACATCCATTTCAAAGGTGTTGATATGAACTGAAAAGTGATGCCATGTTCCTAATGGGTCTGTAAAACGAAAGTCGATATATTGAATACCTTTTTCGTCAATAAGTTTCTGTAATGATTTTTTATCCATATTAAAATACTCCTAAATTTTTTATGGTAGTGGGATAGATGAAGCTAAACTGCGTCTTTGCCTTTTTCGCCAGTACGAATTCTAATAGCTTCAGTAACTTCATATACAAAGATCTTACCATCACCAATTTTACCTGTGTTGGCTTGTTTAATAATAACATCGATTGCTTCTTTGTATTTTTTATCATCTACTACTAGTTCGATTTTTACTTTTGGCAGGAAATCAACCACATATTCAGCGCCTCGGTATAGCTCTGTATGGCCTTTTTGTCTACCAAAACCTTTAACCTCAGAGACAGTTAATCCACTGAGACCAATTTCGCCTAATGCATCTTTTACGTCTTCAAGCTTAAAGGGTTTAATAATTGCCTCAATTTTTTTCATAATATGGTTTCCAAATATAATGTTTAATTTGCATAATATCTATACTATAAATTAATGCTAATTTTTGGCGGGTGTAGCTCAGCTGGTTAGAGCGCCGGTTTGTGGTACCGGAGGTCGGGGGTTCAAGTCCCCTTACTCGCCCCAACTTTATATGCGCCAGTGGCGGAATGGTAGACGCACTGGTTTTAGGTACCAGCGGGGCAACTCGTGGGGGTTCAAGTCCCTCCTGGCGCACCAAAAACTGACTTAATATGCAATACAAAAATATAGAAACAAAAAATCATAAATCCTCTTTTGAGGTATCTCTAGATCAAGAAGCAATAAGTAAAATTATCGATCAAAAGATTAATGAAAAACAACCCACTTTTGAAATAGCTGGTTTTCGAAAAGGAAAAGTTCCTTTGAATATTATTAAATCTAAAATTGGCACAGAAGTAGAAAATGAAGTATTGAATGAAGAAATTTCTAAAAACATTACTGAAATAAGTGAAAAAGAAAAACTGCAATCATTAATTCAACCGGATATCGAATTTAAAGACAATTATAATTTCTCTCTGTCTTTTTTTTTAAAACCTGATTTGACAATAGATGATTTGAAAGATTCAGAAATTGAAAAAATTACCGCTGAAGTCAAAGACAAAGACATAGATGAATTTAGAGAGAAGGTAAGAAAAGAATATTACTCTCTAGAGCCCATTGAAGAGTCAGATGAAAATTCAGTGATTGATTTTGAAGTTACAAATTTTGAAGAAGAACAAAAAAAAATCTTTTCTCAAAAAGACGTTAGAATTGATTTAAATACACAAACCGAAGAACAAACTTTTTTAGATTTAAAAAAAGCTCTTGTTAAAGTTAAAAATAAATCTGATTTTTCTATTAAGACAAAAGATGTCCAAATTGATGGAAAAATTAAAGATATCAATAAAAAGATATATCCAAAAAATGATGAGGAATTGATAAAAATCTTAAAGCTAGATTCTGTTAAAGACCTAAATACCAAAATATCTGAAAAACTAAATGAGGATGTTAATTATCTCCAAAAGGAGTTTTTTATTGAAAATCTTCTTAAAGTTCTCTCTGAAAAAAAGAAAATAGATATTCACGATGAAGTTGTGAATTTAGAGTTAAAAAGAAAATATCAAGTGGATATTACAACTATTAAAACAGAGCACAAAGAGCGAGTTGATAACCTTAAAAAAATGACGAGTGATAATATTCAAAAAGATCTCATTTTTTCAGAATTAATAAAATATCTAGATGTTAAAGTGGAGCAAAAAGAACTTCAGGAACATATTCAAAAATATTATGGAGAAAAAGCAGATCAAAGAGCAGCTGAAACAGCTTACGGAACTCTTTTAAGAAATAAAATAGCAGACCACTCTATGAAAACTTTCAAAATTAAAGAAACTAAGTTAAGCTTAGATGAGATGATGAAAAAAGGATCCCATAATCATGAACCTGGTTCCCATAGTCATTGAACAATCTGGTAAAGGAGAAAGATCCTTTGATATCTTCTCCCGTTTACTAAGAGAAAGAATTATTTTTCTCACAGGTCCAATTGATGATCAAACAGCATCCTTAATTTGTGCTCAATTACTTTTCTTAGAGTCAGAAAATCCTGAAGAGCCAATCAGTTTATATATAAATTCACCCGGTGGTCTTGTCACTGCTGGACTAGCTATGTACGATACTATTCAATATATTCGTTGTCCGGTGCATACAGTTTGTATTGGTCAGGCTTCTTCTGCTGGTTCTTTAATTTTAGCTTCTGGTAAATCAGGTCATCGTTATGCTCTTCCGCACGCAAAAATAATGATTCATCAACCCTCTGGTGGATTTTCAGGTCAAGCAACTGATATCAAGATTCATGCTGAAGAGATTTTAAAAACAAAAAAAAGACTTAATGAAATTTACCAAAAACATACAAATATTAGTATCAACGAAATTGAAAAAGCTATGGAAAGAGATAGATTTTTCGATCCAGAAGAGGCTCTTAAATTTGGTTTGATTGACAAAGTCATAACAAACAGAGAAGATAAATAATGGCAGACGATAAAATCACCTCAGCCGGAACCTCAGATAAAAAAATATCCTGCTCTTTTTGTGGCAAAAGTCAGGAAGAAGTTAAAAAATTAATTGCAGGTCCCAATGTTTACATCTGTAATGAATGTGTAGTGCTCTGCAAGGATATCCTTGTCGAAGATGATAAAATTGATACGAAACAAAGTTTTGAAATTCCAAAACCAAGTGAAATTTTTGATTATTTAGATGATCATATTATTGGTCAAGATCATGCTAAGAAAATTTTATCTGTCTCTGTCTATAACCATTATAAAAGAGTTCAAAATCCCTCTAAGGATATTGAAATTTCAAAATCAAATATCCTATTAATAGGTCCGACAGGTTGTGGTAAAACATTACTAGCCCAGACTCTTGCAAAATTTTTAAATGTTCCCTTCACCATTGCCGATGCCACAACATTAACTGAGGCTGGCTATGTAGGCGAAGATGTTGAAAACATAATTCTAAGACTGCTTCAACAATGTGATTATGATGTGAGTTTAGCTCAAAAAGGTATCGTTTATATCGATGAGATCGATAAGGTCGGCAGAAAGAGTGAAAATCCATCAATTACCCGAGATGTATCGGGCGAAGGTGTTCAACAAGCTTTACTAAAAATAATAGAGGGAACAACAGCTAGTGTTCCCCCACAAGGCGGAAGAAAGCACCCTCAACAAGAATTTCTTCAAGTAGATACAAAAAATATCTTATTTGTTTGTGGTGGAGCCTTTGAAGGAATTGATAAAATCATTAAAAATAGAATAAACAAAAAGTCTATTGGTTTTAATAAGTCTATCAATCAAGATGCCCCTATGACTTCTCAATTAGAAAATGATGACTTAATTAAATTCGGTCTCATCCCAGAATTGGTTGGAAGACTTCCTGTCAGCGCAAGTTTAGATGAGCTAAAATTAGAGGATTTAAAGGAAATTTTAACTAAACCCAAAAATGCTATATCAAAACAGTATAAAGCCCTTTTCTCTTTTGAAGGTGTGGAATTTGAAATAACTGAAGATGGGCGCGAGCAAATAGCTCAACTTGCTGTTGATAAAAAGATAGGGGCTAGGGGGCTTCGATCAATTATGGAAAAGCTTTTGTTAGAATGTATGTACGATATTCCAGATAAAGATTCTGTGGATAAGGTCGTGTTGAATAAAGACGCGGTCGTAGCAAACAAACCAATTATTGTCTACAAAGAAAAAGAAAAAATTAAAAAAAAAGTAGGTGAAAATTAGAAATTCCTCACTATCTTAATAGTATGGAAAATCAAATTATTGGACCTATTTTACCTCTCAGAGACTTAGTCGTATATCCCTCAATAACATCCCCTTTATTTGTAGGTCGAGCAAAATCTATAGATGCAATTAACTTTGCGATGAACAATAATGAAAAAATCATCTATTTATTCACCCAAAAAGAGCCTACGACAGACGACCCTCAGGTGAATGATGTTTATTCCTACGGTGTAAAATCCAAAATTATCCAATTTTTGAAGCTACCCGATAATACTTACAAAGTGCTAACCGAAGGGTTAGAAATCGTAAAAATAAAATCAGCCGTAAAAGCTACAAATAATTTCTTAACAGCTAAACTTGAACCAGTAGCGATTAGTAAAAAGAACTCTGTTGAATTAAAAGCTTCGTTAAGAGTGCTAAAAAATGAATTTCAAAACTATATCCAAAATATTGGTAACAATAATGATATCCTTGAAGGACTGCTCAATATAGATGATCCTCACCAGTTTATCGATAATGTTTACTATAATTTAAATGTCAGCATTGAAGAAAAACAAAAAAATTTAGAAATAACTGACATCAGTAAAAAAATTCAAAATCTTTTAAATTTCTTTTCAAAAGAGCTTAATTTCTCTGCTCTTGAAAAGAAGATAAAAAATCGTGTGAAACGTCAAATGGAAAAAACTCAACGTGAGTATTATTTAAATGAGCAAATGAAAGCTATCCAAAAAGAATTAGGGGATGGTGAAGACGGTTCAAATGAATACACAGAAATAGAAAAAAAGATCAATGAAGTTAAACTTTCAAAGGAAGCAAAAGATAAGGCTCTAAATGAATTCAAGAAGTTAAAGTCTATGAGCCCCATGTCTGCTGAAGCTTCTGTAATTAGAAACTACTTAGAGTGGTTATTAGATATTCCATGGGAGACCTTCTCAAAAGAAATTAATGATATTGCGGGTGCTGAAAAAATATTAAATCAAGATCATTATGGTTTAGAAAAAGTTAAAGAGAGAATTCTAGAATTTTTAGCTGTAAAAAAACGTTCAAAAAAAGCGACTGGAACAATCTTATGTTTTGTTGGCCCACCGGGTGTTGGTAAGACTTCGCTTGGTAAATCAATCGCAAGAGCAACTGGTAGAGAGTTTGCTAAAATTTCTCTTGGCGGTATTCGAGATGAAGCAGAAATAAGGGGTCATAGAAGAACCTATATCGGTTCTATGCCAGGTAGATTTATTCAGGCGATGAAAAAGACAAAAACCTCTAATCCTATTATCCTTTTGGATGAAATTGATAAACTTGGTAATGACTGGAGAGGCGATCCTTCTTCTGCTCTTTTAGAAGTTTTAGATCCAGAACAAAATAATCAGTTTAATGATCACTATCTTGAAGTAGATTATGATTTATCAAATGTAATGTTTATCTGTACAGGTAACACATATAACATTCCAGGCCCACTTCTTGATCGATTAGAAGTAATTGAAGTCTCTGGATATACAGAAAAAGAAAAAATCGAAATAGCGAAAAAATATTTAATTCCAAGAAAAATGAATAAAAATATTTTAAAGCCATCAGAACTGAAATTAGACCGTAATGCTGTTACGAATATTGTAAGACACTATACTCGTGAGTCAGGTGTCCGAGGTCTAGAAAAAGTTTTTGATAAACTGTTTAGAAAACTAGTCTTTCAATTAGAAAAAACAAAATCTCGATCAAAGAAGCCTTTTATTTTTGATGAAAAGACTATTAAAAAGTTTCTAGGTCCTGAAAAATTCAAAGACAGTGTTTTAGAAAAGAAAAATTTAGTTGGCATTACGAATGGATTAGCTTGGACTCAGGTTGGGGGAGATATTCTCAATATTGAAGTTAACTTATCATCAGGTAAGGGTATGATCCACGCAACAGGTAAATTAGGTGATGTAATGAAAGAGTCAATTACAGCAGCTCTTGGTTATATCAAATCAAACTCTGTTGAGTTTGGCGTCAATCCTAAGGTATTTGATAAAATAGATATACACTTACACGTTCCTGAAGGAGCTATTCCTAAAGATGGCCCAAGTGCAGGTATAACTATTTTTACTTCTCTTATTTCATCTCTCACTGAAATAAAAATAAAAAGAGATGTAGCAATGACCGGTGAGATTACTCTTAAGGGCAGAGTGCTCCCAATTGGTGGCTTAAAAGAAAAATTATTGGCTGCAATTCGTTATGGAATTAAGACAGTGATTATTCCAAAAGAAAATGAGAAAGACTTAATTGAAATACAAAAAGATATTCAAAATAAGCTAACGATTAAAAAAGTCGAGTTTGCAAGAGAGGTTCTTGACATTGCTTTGGATGGAAAAATAAGCAAAATCAACAAGAAATTGGACTGGAGACACATTGTGAGTGAGTCCATGAAGCAAAAAAACCAGCAAAATCAAGAAAAATCGTTCGTCAACTAGTATATTATTGTTGATTTTCCTACCTTTTTCTTACTACAATTAGGTAATAGAATCACTAAGGAGGTTCGGTATGAATAAAAATGAACTCATTGCTGAATACAGTTCAAAAAATAACGTAGGTAAATCAGATGCAACTAAGGCTGTAGAAAGTTTATTTGATATTATCACAGATACTTTAAAGGCTGGTGGTGACGTGAAGATTGCTGGTTTTGGTACTTTTAAGGTAGCAAACACCAAAGCAAAAACAGGTAGAAACCCACGTACCGGAGAGTCAATTCAAATTCCTGCATCAAAAAAGCCAAAATTTCTTGCTGGAAAACAGCTTAAAGAACTAATAAAGTCCACAGTCTAATTTTTAGAATTAGATAGGGCGATTAGCTCAGTTGGTAGAGCATCTCGTTTACACCGAGAGGGTCGGCGGTTCGAGTCCGTCATCGCCCACCATTCGATATTAATCGGGGGTGTAGTTCAGTTTGGTTAGAACGCCTGCCTGTCACGCAGGAGGTCGCGGGTTCGAGTCCCGTCGCTCCCGCCACTTTTAATATCCTTAAAATCCCCTTGTTGCGTCATTTTATTAATAGTTAAAGCATCAATTTTAACTAAATTAATATCTTTATGTACAACGTTGATTATATTTTAATTTTAATTTTTATTGTCATTGGTGCTGGGATGGCTTTAGCAATGTATCTGCTTTCAAAAGTTTTATCACCAAGTTCGCCTGACTCAGAAAAGCTATCTGCTTACGAATGTGGTTTTGAAGCTTTCGATGATGCTCGTTCTAAGTTTGATGTGAAGTTTTACCTTGTATCAATTCTTTTTATTATCTTTGATTTAGAAATTGCATTTTTATTTCCATGGGCTGTTAGTTTAAAAAATATTGGAGCTTTAGGTTTTTACTCAATGATGTTTTTCTTATTTATTTTAACCGTTGGATTTATTTATGAGTGGAAGAATGGAGCATTAGATTGGGAATAGATATTGAACATAATTCATCTTTAAACATCGATGAGGTTTTTGAGAAAAAAGGTTTTGTCACTGCTTCATTTGAAAATTTAATTAACTGGGCGCGCTCAGGATCATTATGGCCAATGACTTTTGGCCTTGCCTGTTGTGGTGTAGAGATGATGCACTCTTATATGTCTCGTTATGATTTAGATCGATTAGGTGTCATACCAAGAGGTTCACCAAGACAATCAGATGTGATGATTGTTGCTGGCACGCTAACCAATAAAATGGCATCTGCTCTTCGAAAAGTTTATGACCAAATGCCTGAACCTCGATGGGTCATATCGATGGGTTCATGTGCTAATGGTGGAGGTTACTATCATTATTCTTATTCTGTCGTTCGAGGTTGTGATCGAATTGTTCCAGTGGATATTTATGTTCCTGGTTGTCCTCCTACAGCAGAAGCATTGCTTTATGGCATCATGCAACTTCAAGACAAGATCAAAAAGAAAAGAAAGATTTATAGGTAACTTTTGTCTCCCAATTTGCTTCAGAAATATTCAGTAGGAAATTTTCATTTTCCCGTGCGATCGGGTGTTGACAACATTTTAGTTAGTAAAGAGTCGATATTAGAAGTGGTTCAAAAAGTTAAAGAAGATGATGAATTACTTTACGAGCAACTAATCGATATCACTGCAACTGATAATATTCTCTCTAAAACAGGATATTCTAGTGAGCGTTATACACTTATTTATACCTTTCTGAGTTTAAAATTTAATAAAAGGTTATTTGTTTTTACTAATATTTCAGAGGAGGATTTAAACATTGACTCCATAACTCAAATTTTTGAGTGTGCTGATTGGTATGAGAGAGAATGCTATGACCTTTTTGGGATTAAATTTAAAAATCATCCCAATCTTCAAAGATTAATGAATGATTATAATTTCCAAGGCCATCCTTTAAGAAAAGACTTCCCTTTAACTGGATATGAAGAGGTTCGCTACGATGAAAATCTAAAAAAAGTTGTTTATGAGCCGGTTAGTTTAAAACAAGAGTTTAGAGACTTTGACAATGAAAGCCCTTGGGAAGGTATGAAAGAAACTATTCAAGAAGAATTAAAAAAATAATGTCTGAAAATTTTAAACCTGTAACTCTTAACTTTGGTCCACAGCATCCAGCTGCACATGGCGTTCTTCGATTGCTCGTTCAACTAGAAGGAGAAGTCGTTAATAAAGCAGAACCTCATATTGGATTATTACACAGAGGTACAGAAAAACTTATTGAGCAAAAAACCTATACTCAGGCTATCCCGTATTTTGATCGACTCGATTATGTATCGCCAATGTGTCAAGAGCATGCTTTTGCAATTGCCGTAGAGGATCTTTTAAATATTCAGGCACCTGAAAGGGCACAATATATTCGTGTCATGTTTGCTGAAGTAACAAGAATTTTAAATCACTTACTTAATATTCCTGCATTCGCCATGGATATTGGTGCGGCGACACCAATGCTTTGGGCATTTGAGGAAAGAGAAAAAATGTTGGAGTTTCATGAAGCTGTTTCTGGTGCTCGTTTCCATGCTGCTTACTTTAGGCCCGGTGGTGTTCATCAAGATTTACCCGATGGCCTTTTAGAAAATATGAAAGTTTATTTTGAAAATTTTCCAAAGTTCATTGATACACTTGAAGAACTACTAACAGAAAACAGAATTTTCAAACAACGCTCAGTTGATATAGGAATATTGAGCAAAGAAGATGCGGTAAGACTAAGCTGCAGTGGTCCGGTTCTACGTGCAAGTGGTGTTGCGTGGGATTTAAGAAAGTCCCAACCTTATGATGTTTACGATAAAGTAAAGTTCTCCATTCCTGTTGGAAAGACAGGAGATACCTACGATCGTTATTTAGTGCGTATGGAGGAAATGAGAGAGTCTGTAAAAATTATTCTTCAATGTATTGATCTTATCCCTAATGGCGCAGTCATGATTGAAGACAATAAGATTACACCGCCTAAAAGATCTGAGATGAAGAACTCAATGGAAGCAATTATCCATCATTTTAAACTCTTCACTGAGGGTTATCGTGTACCTGAGGGTATCACTTACCGTTCAGTTGAGGCACCTAAAGGGGAGTTTGGTGTTGTTCTTGTTTCTGACGGAAGCTCTAAGCCCTATAGATGTAAACTCAGAGCTCCCGGTTTCCCTCATCTTCAAGCTTTGCATTTTTTATCTCAAGGTCATCAATTAGCTGATTTACCATCCATTTTAGGAAGTCTTGATATTGTTTTTGGAGAAATTGATCGATGAGTGGTAATCATCCAGGTTTATCAAATAATTTTATTCGTTCAGGTGAAAAATTTGAATGGTCCAAAGAAAATTTAAAAGAAATTAAAAAAATTATTTCTAAATATCCCAAAGAACGCAAGCAAAGTGCAGTGATGCCTTTGCTTTATTTGGCCCAAGAACAAAATAAAAATTGGGTTAGTATAGAATGTATTGAGGCGATTGCAGAAACACTTCAAATGCCAAAGATTAGAGTAACTGAAGTAGCCTCCTTTTACTCAATGTATAATTCTCAACCTGTTGGTAAAAATTTAATTCAAGTTTGTCGAACTTCACCTTGTTGGCTAAGAGGCTCAGATAAAATCACTGATACGATTTGTAAAGAGACCAAATGTGGAATTAATGAAACGAGTGAAGATAATTTATTTACTGTTGTGGAAGTTGAGTGTTTGGGTGCCTGTTCAAATGGACCAATGATACAAATCAATAATGATTTTTATGAAGACCTTGATCAAGACTCTACAAAGCAAATTATAGAAAATATTAAAAATAATATTCCAAATAAAATTGGCTCCCAAAAGGGAAGAAAGAGTTCAGAAAATGCTTAGCGATCAAGATAAAATTTTTCAAAATCTTCATGGCTTTGATGATGCTTTTCTAGAGGGTGCGAAAAAAAGAGGATCGTGGTCTAATACCAAAGAAATTTTATCAAAAAGTCAAAATGATGTTATCGAGTTGGTAAAATCTAGTCAGCTTCGAGGAAGAGGAGGAGCTGGATTTTCTACAGGATTGAAATGGTCTTTTATGCCAAAGGATACTGGCAAACAACATTATTTAGTTGTTAATGCGGATGAGTCTGAACCCGGTACCTGTAAAGACAGAGAGATTATCAGAAATGACCCTCATACTTTGATTGAAGGATGTTTAATAGCCTCTTACGCTATCCAAGCC
>JBJKYU010000038.1:0-7004 GCA_045560885.1 Alphaproteobacteria bacterium | reverse complement strand
AGAGAGTTTTCTTTTGAGTTGCGGATAGCTCGAAGAACGCCATCAGCAAAAATATCACAACCAATATAATTTATTTCCTGATGTAGTTTTGCATCCGCACTTATTTTTTCTCCATCACCTATGCCTATCTCCAAAACTCTTGGCTTTTTTATTTTTTTAAAAAATTCTTTTGATGGAGGAACTAAATATTTCTGAAACTGCTCTAGCCGAGCAAAAGACTTGCCTTTTTTTCTACCAAAATATTTATTTTTTGACTCGAACATAAACCCAACTAGAAATTAAAATTAAAAGTAACAAACTAATCACATAATATAATGTCGAAGAGCAATTTGTAATTTGATCACTGGGAGTATAAGAGTAATAAAAGTAACCTCGTTGATCATTATCAATACGATGGCTAATGATCCCATTAGGCTGGATAACAGCAGAAACTCCTGATGGTGTTGATCGTATCAGCGTTTTTTGAAATTCAACACTGCGAATTAAAGAATTAGCTAAATGCTGTTGAGGGCCGTACCATTTGCCAAACCAGGAGTCATTGGATATTTGTATTACCAAATCTGATTGGCAAATATTTTCATTAATTGATTGGTATTCGAATATCGACTCAAAACAAATCATAGGCGTTGCCTTTACTTGATTTGGTAAGTTAATCAGTGATTGATTTTTTCCAGGGACATAATTCATTCCTAAATTTAAAAAACGACTCATAAGAGGTTTGACCCAAGGTACGTACTCCCCAAACAGAACTAGCTTTTGCTTATCGTAATAGTGTTCGATCGCCCCCATCTCATTCAATACATAAAGACGATTATAAAGCAGGACATCTTCTTCTATGGCGCTTGATCCTAAGATGAGTTTTTGATTATCTCCAATTATGCTCCCTAGACGCTGCAATAATCCCGGTCGATTATTCAAATCAATGGGAAGCGACCCTTCTGGCCAAATAATAATATCTGCCTCAGGTTTTTCTTGAAGTGCTTTTACGGTTAATTGCTCATATTTATCAAGATTTTCTATAACATCATGATTAACTAATGACTCGTAAATATTAGGCTGAATAACTAAAAAATTTAAAGTGCCCTCATCCTGTTGGGCGTGGGGCTGTTGTTTTATAAAGCCCAAAAAAAATGAAATTGTAACAAGGATACTTATTATATAAAGACTAAGACGATTACCTTTAACAAGGCACAACAAAATTAAACCGATTACTAAGTGGATAATTAAGCCTAAACCATAGACACCTAGCATAGGTAGAGATTTTAAGACAAAGAGATTTTTATAATAAATGATGGCAGAGGGATTCCATGGAAAGCCTCCAATAATAAATTCTTTTAATAAATCTGTGATACTTAGACTTAAAGGTAATAAAAAGGGTAATAAATTTTTTCCACGAAAAAAATAATAAATGAATTGAATAGATCCTAAATGAAGAAATGCAATAAATCCTGCAAGGAATGAAATCAAAACAACCCCTAAAATTAAGTATCCCCAGCCTCCTGATGCAAAAGATTGGATAATCCAAATTAAGCTAATGAATTGAATGAAATAAAAAAAAATAAAAGTATGTTTTAACTTAAAAGTTTGATCCCTTAATAAAAAATAAAAAAAAAGTGTTATTCCTAACCAGTATGAAAGAGAGAGTCCAAATGGTGGAAGTGATAAAAGAATTAGAAGCGCACTAACGACAATAATTAAAAATTGTCGAGAAATAAATGAAAGCAAACTATTGGGATTTAACACCATGAACAATGACTTCTAAAATTTTTCTAGAAGAAACTTTATGTATGGTGAATGATAATTTTTTATTTATAGCAAATTTTTCTTTTTTCTTTGGGACACGACCAGCCAAATTAAAAATAATTCCTCCAATAGTGCCTACATCTTCCTTTAACTCCTCTGGAATGGAGACATCAAACTCTCTTTCGAAATCATCAACCAACATCGCGGCATCCATCACAAGATTATTATTTTTCAAGTGATACATTGGCGTTTCCTCTTTATCGTGTTCATCCTCTATTTCACCAACAATCTCTTCCACGAGGTCTTCTATGGTCACTAACCCCGCAACACTATTGAATTCATCCATAACAATGGCGAGATGGATATTCTGTTTTTTCATTTTTTGAAGAAGATTAAAGACGGGTGTCGTTGAAGGGATAAATAATACCTCGCGTAAAAGACTTTTAATATTAAATGTTTTGTTATTGATTTTCTTGAATAAATCCTTGATGTGGACCATACCAAGACAATTTTCGAGTTCACCTTTTACCACCGGCATACGAGAGTGCGCTTCTTTATTAATGATTTTAATTAAATTTTGCTTATCGATTTTTTCATCAATAAAGATGATTTCCCCTTTTGGAACCATTACATCATCAACATTTTTTTTATGAACTTTTAATAAGTTATTAAAAATTTTTTTTTCTTCATGTCTGGCCACCCCTGAACTATCTGATGTGGATGAAATCATATCAATCAACTCTTTTTTGAACTTTTCGTCTTGAATAAGGTCTTTGATCAGCGAGATAGCAATATTTCGTTTAATCTTCATGAACTTTTTTTAATCCTAACATTAACATAAATGTATTCTCTAAAAATCTCATATTAGATCGAGATTGCTTATCGTAATGAGTATAACCAAAAAGATGCAAAAGGCCGTGGCCTACTAACATAAAAAAGTTTTGAGAATTGATAGTTCTATTCTTATTGAGAATATAACTGTCCGCAATCGCAATATCACCAGCAGCGTGATCATCTGGGAATGAAAGCACATCTGTCACTTTATTTTTTTTTCTAAATTCTTTATTTAAAATTTTTATTTCCTCGTTGGAAACAATTTTTATTGTAATCATTGTCTGATCTTCATTTTGGTGCAAAATTTGAAAGTATTCTGATAGTTTTTTAAGCCGATCTTTAGAGTCTCGCAAAAATTTTTTAAGTTGGGTATCGCCAATGAATTCAATTTCAAATTTTTTATTTTTAATTTTCAAGATTACTTGTCGTAAGCGTTTATTATTTTTTCAACTAAGCTGTGACGGCACACATCACTACTATTTAAATGAACAAAGCCGATATCTTTCACTTTTTCTAATTTTTCCATCGCATCCTGCATTCCGCTTTTGGAATTATCTGGTAAATCTTTTTGACTTAAGTCGCCCGTAATAACCATTTTTGAGTCTTGACCTAGTCTTGTTAAAAACATCTTCATTTGGGTTGATAATGTATTTTGTGCTTCATCTAAGATAATGAAAGACTTATTAAGAGTTCGGCCTCTCATAAAAGCCAATGGGGCTATTTCAATTAAGTTATTCACCATTTTTCGGTCAATTTCCTCTCCAGGCATCATTTCATATAAAGCATCATAAAGTGGCCTTAAATAAGGATCGATTTTTTCTTTCATATCACCAGGTAAAAATCCTAAACGCTCTCCAGCTTCCACAGCTGGTCGAGAGAGAATAAGGCGATTGATTTTTCCTTCAACAAATAAACTCACTGCATAAGCAACGGCCATATAAGTTTTTCCTGTTCCTGCAGGTCCAACAGCAAAAACTATGTCCTTTGTTCTCATTTGTTTTAGAAAAATTTCTTGGTTTTTTGTTTTGGGATAAATTGTTTTGAGTTTGGTTGTAATTTGAAATTTCTGATCTTGTTCAATTTGCTCTTTAATATAAGAAGGCTTTGCTAAATCGATATTATTTTCAATTTCTTCTGGAGAAATATCTTTGTTTTTTAATTTTTGATAAAGACCTTGAATAATGAAGTAGGCTTTTTCTACAGGGTCACGATTACCTTTAATCGAGAGTAAATTACCACGACTGTATAATTTCACTTTAAACTTATCTTCTAAAACTTTGAGGTTCTTATCGTGATAACCAAATAAACTAGAGAGAAACTGATTATCTTCAAACTCTAATTTTTTTTGATGTAACGGAATACTGGAAGTAGCCATTAAGCTCTCTCTCCTAATAAAGAATGGGTCAATGCCTTTTTTATTTGTACAGAAACAATCTGTCCGATGATTTGTTTTTCTCCTTGCAGCGCTACACTTTGATTAAATTCTGATTTACCTTTGACTTGACCCTCGTGTTTACCTGCTCCGTCAATTAATACTTGAACGGTTCTTTGAATAAATTGTTTATTATATTCCAGTTGCTGTTCATTTAATAATGCCTGAGTACGCTCTAAACGCTCATCTAAAATCTCATAATTTATAAGTTCTTTATTTGCAGCAGGGGTTCCAGGTCGAGGGCTGTATTTAAAAGAGTACGAGTTCATGTATTTAACTCTTCGAATTAAATCAAGCGTATCCTCAAAATCTTGATCGGTTTCACCAGGAAAACCAATAATAAAATCAGAAGAAAGGGCAATATCTGGCTTAGCTTTTCTTACTTTTTCAATTATTTCAAAATAATAATCTCGGGTGTGTTTGCGGTTCATTAATTTTAAAACATTATCAGATCCTGATTGAACAGGTAAATGCAGATACGGCATAAGCTTTTGATTAGTACCGTGGAGTTTGATTAAATCATCCGTCATATTAATAGGATGGCTCGTTGAATAAGTTATGCGTTCTACACCTCCAATTTCAGAGATGGTGTTAATCAAAGAGGCTAAAGTGTGTGATTGACCCGTTGCGTCCGTACCGTGGTAAGCATTGACATTTTGGCCTAACAAAGTGAACTCTACTACACCCAAGTCCACAAGAGCCTTCACCTCATCGACTAATTCATAGACGCTACGAGAATACTCTGCGCCCCTTGTGTAAGGAACAACACAGAAATGACAAAACTTATCACATCCTTCTTGAATAGTAACAAAAGCAGATTTGCTGTTGTGGTTTCTTTTTATTAAATTTAGGGTATCAAATTTTTCAATGGCATCAAATTCAGTGATAGCTGCCTTAGAGATGTCTTCTTTTTTTAAAAACTTATCAAGGGATTGAATTGATTGAGGTCCAATGACTAAGTCCACGAACGGGGCTCTTTGTTGGATAAGCTCACCCTCAGCTTGGGCAACGCAGCCCGCTACAATTACTTTTTGTTCTTTTTTGCCTTTTTTATGAATTCTGCCTAAATCAGAGAATGTTTTTTCTGTCGCCTTTTCTCGAATATGACAAGTATTCAAGACAACATAATCGGCATTAAAAGAGTCTTCAGTGGGCTGAACATTATTAGCAAGAAAGATGTCCTTCATTTTATCAGAGTCATAAACGTTCATCTGACAACCAAAAGTTTTGATAAAGAAATTTTTAGCTACTGGCATTAAGAGTTTTTGCAAATAAAATTGCGTCTTGCAAAGAAGAAGGGTTTATAGGATTGCTCCCATAGTAGTTTTTTCGTTCATTGTAGGCTTTATAGCCTAATTTTTCATAAAGTTTAATAGCAAATTTATTAATAGCACTTGCCTCAAGGAAGATTTTGACTGATTTCCCAGTGCTTTTGAGTTGTTTTTCCAGCTCTTCTAAGATCATTCTTCCTAACCCTTGGTTTCTATATTCAGGCAAAACTGCAATGTGTAAAATTTCAAATTCACTGACCTTTTGATCTTGATAAAGAAAATGCCCAATCAAAGCTCCTACAACCTTAGATTGATCTAGGAGATAAATATTAAAACTTGTCTCTTTATTGAGGTGAAGTTCAATGGCTTTTTCACTCCAATTAATTTCTAGTTGGTCTTTATGATTAATAATCCAATTTTTGGGGTCAGGTAGAGTATATGAAAAGTTCAAGCCACAATATTATCATAAAAAACCTTAGAGCACTCATACCAGTTAAATTTTTTTGTATACTCTTGGCATTTTTGTCGATCGATATTTAAACAATTCATAACATTTTCTTTTAAATCATCACCAATAAAACCATTAATTCCATTGACAATAATATCCTTAGGACCGGTTACATCATAAGCAGCAACTGGGGTGCCGGTTGCATTTGCTTCAGTGACGACGTTTCCAAAGGTATCTGTCTTGCTAGGGAAAACCATTACATCTGAACTAGCATAGTAATTCACTAAATCTTGGCCAAACTGATAACCTACAAATTTTACATCTGTATATTTTTTTTTCAGTTTATTGAGCTGGGGGCCATCGCCTACGACGACTTTAGTGCCATCTAAATCTAAATCCAAAAAAGCCTGAATATTTTTTTCAGTAGCTACCCTACCAATATAGGAAAATATTCGACCTGGGCCTAAGTCTAATTTTTGATAATGACCAAACTTTTCATGGTTTACCCCTCTTGACCAGACCACGGTATTTTTAAATTTCATTTTTATTAGCTCAGCTTGCATTGAGGGAGTTGGAACTAGAACTTTTTTTGCTTTATTGTGAAAGTGTTTGATAAAGAAATAAAAAAAACTAGCAGGTATTTTTGTTCGTTGCTGGATGTACTCAGGAAAACGGGTGTGAAACGAAGTAGAAAATGCTTTTTTTTCAGTAAGACAAATTTTTCTTGCTAAAAAACCTAAAGGACCTTCAGTAGCAATATGAATGTGATCAGGATTGATCTGATCTATCATATTTTTCAATGTTTTTTTGCGAGTAATCACCACTTTAATTTCATTATAAGAAGGTAGCGCGAAACGAAGTTTAAATAATTCAGGATGTATAACTTCAACCTTCATGCCCATTTTTTCTAACTCGGGGATTGTGTTTAAATATGAGCGAACCACACCATTGACTTGAGGTTTCCAAGCATCTGTGACTAATAATAATTTCAAGCCACAGATACCTTTTTAACTATTTCTTTTTCTATGGATTGAATTTTTTTTTCATCCCAAAAAACTAATTCTAATTTACCATTAAAATCTTCAACCATCGCACTACAACTATCCACCCAATCTCCTAAATTATGGTATGTCTTATCACCAATTTGTTTAATTTGTGGATGATGAATATGACCGCAAACAATTCCGTCACAATTATTTTTTTTAATTCTCTCAAGACATGCATTTTCAAAATTTTCAATAAAACGCTGAGCATCTTTTACTCGCGTCTTCAAGTA
>JBJKYU010000037.1:0-7269 GCA_045560885.1 Alphaproteobacteria bacterium | reverse complement strand
ACATCTACCGTTCGCGGCTCTACATAGGCATCGTTCAACCAAACATTATCTAGTAATTGTTGACGAGAAAAGACACGGCCTTTGTTTTCAATAAAAAATTTTAATAAATTAAACTCTGTTGGACCTAAATTTAAACGTCTACCTTGACGTTTTGCTCTTCTGGAAGTTAGATTAATTTCGATATCTTGAAAAATTAAATTATCGTCATTTTCTCTTTTCTTTGATCGTCGAAGCAATGCTTTCACTCTAGCCAATAATTCACTAGGCAGAAATGGTTTTAAAATATAATCGTCAACACCCAGCTCAAAACCACGAACCTTATCATCCTCTTGACCTTTGGCCGTGAGCATAATGACTGGGATATTTTTAGAGGCATCCTTGCGGCGAATTCTTTTTAAAACTTCAATCCCTGAAATATTAGGGAGCATCCAATCTAATACCACTAGGTCAGGCAACCATGACTCCACAGACTCCACAGCTGTTTCTCCATCATAGGCAAATTTAGTAATAT
This sequence comes from Alphaproteobacteria bacterium, assembly GCA_045560885.1. Classification (GTDB taxonomy): domain Bacteria; phylum Pseudomonadota; class Alphaproteobacteria; order HIMB59; family HIMB59; genus HIMB59. Next base: position 6,758 of record JBJKYU010000037.1, on the reverse strand, counting down.
AATTTTGTGACTCTAAGTGAAAGGCTATAAGTTCGGAGATAGGCTTTTCATCTTCAACGATTAAAACTTTGTCGTTTGACATGATTAAATAACTAAATCCTTATTTTTTCAAGATCTTGGTACTGACCAGAAATGTTAAAAATGACTTCCTCTGCGATATTTGCAGCATGATCTCCGATTCTCTCTAAAGATTTAGCGATTAGAATGTGTTGTGTACCGGACTCAACAATTGACTCGTTTTTTTCCATCTTGTCGATTAAAGTTTTTAAAATTGATTTATATAATTTATCTATTTCTAAATCTCTTCTCCATGACTCCTTAGCTTTTTCTTGGTTTCCGGCAAATAGACTATCGAAAACCTCATGAACTAAAGATGAAACAGACTTCCCAAGTGCGGAAAGTTCTTCTATGATCTCTGGATCTAAGTCTGACTTAGACTTTATGGCTTTGTTGGATAGACCTCGACAATGATCGCCTATTCTTTCCATTTCTTTTGAAACTTTTAACGCAGTAAATACTAATCTTAAATCGCTAGCAACAGGACGGTGGAGAGTGAGCACCTCAAAACATTCATCACGAACAACTTTTTCAAAATCATCAACTTGTAGGTCTAGATTTTGTATTGTATCAGAATAATCACTATCTTTTGATTTTATGCAACTAGTTGCTAATGATAGTTGTTTTTCAACCACAGCGCTCATCTCGCTTAATTGATCGCGAATTGCTGTTAGTCTATTTTCAAAATTTTTATCTGTATGTTCTTTCATTTAAAATCAACCAAACCTTCCAGTAATATAATCATTTGTTTGTTCTTTATCAGGCTTAGTAAAAATTTTAGATGTATCGCCCTCTTCAATCAAATTTCCCAGATGAAAAAAAGCGGTTTTTGTTGACACTCTCGAAGCCTGAGACATAGAGTGTGTTACTATTATAATAGTATAGTTTTCTTTAAGTTCATTAATTAAATCTTCTATTTTTGCAGTCGCAATAGGATCAAGAGCAGAACAGGGTTCGTCCATAAGGATTATTTCAGGTTTAATAGAAATAGCTCTTGCAATACATAAACGCTGTTGTTGCCCCCCTGATAAACCAGTAGCAACATCCGTCAATCTGTCTTTAACCTCATCATATAACCCCGCTCTGTGAAGTGATTCTTTGACCAAATCATCAAGCTCACTTTGAGAGGATGTAACTCCATGGATTTTGGGGCCATAAGCAACATTTTCATATATGCTTTTTGGGAATGGGTTTGGCTTTTGAAAAACCATTCCAATTTTTTCTCTTAAATTCTCAATAGGTAAATCATCACTATAAATATCAATGGTGTTATTCATAATAAATGATCCTTCGACCTTACAACTGTCAATGACGTCATTCATTCTATTAAGACATCTTAAGAAAGTAGATTTTCCACAACCAGAAGGTCCAATCAGAGATGTCACCTCATATTTAGGAAAATCAAGAGCAACATTATTGATGGCCATCTTATTTCCGTAATGCACGAAAACATTATTTGTTTTCAACGCAAAATTATTATTATCTACCATTTAACTTCAACCTTTCTTCTTATTAAAACAGCCGTTAAATTCATTACAATAAGAAATAACAACAGCAGCATAATCCCTGCTGAAGTTTTCTCTATAAAACCTCTTTCCGCACTCTCTGACCAAAGATAAATTTGAGATGGAAGACCCGTAGCTGGGTCCAGTGGCCCCCCTGGAATTTCCATAACAAAGGCAACCATGCCCACCATTAAAAGTGGCGCGGTTTCTCCCAATGCTTGGGCCATACCAATGATAGTTCCGGTCAATGTACCGGGCAGAGCTAAAGGAACTACATGGTGAAATGTTGTTTGTGTTTTAGTGGCACCTAGGGCTAGGGCTCCATGTCGAATAGAAGGTGGCACGGCTCTTAATGAAGATCGGCATGCAATAATAATTGTTGGCAAAGTCATGAATCCTAATGTTAGCCCTCCAACAAGTGGTACTTGAAAGGGCATATTAAAGACCCCAATTAACATTCCTAACCCCAAAAGACCAAATACGATAGAAGGTACAGCAGCTAAATTATTAATGTTGACCTCAATTAAATCAGTGATTTTGCCTGGCTTGGTATACTCCTCTAAATAGACGGAAGCGAAAAGACCAATTGGGAAAGCAAAGGCAAGACAAACCATTAAGGCATAAAACGAACCCATAATAGCCCCCCAAATACCTGCGGTCTCAGGGTCTCTTGAGTCTCCATTAGTAAAAAACCAAAAATTAAAAGTAGAGCCAATGCGTTCTTGTTTATTAAGCTCATCTAAAATTGATAACTGATAGTCATTAATTTTTCTTTGTGCCTCAGGAACATTTCTTGGGTAATTACCTTTCACAATTTGATCAAGATCAGAAGATGCTGTAATTTTCAACTTTACAGTTTTTTTGTAATCATCTTTATTGCCTAAAAAATAATCTCTTAATTGATAGTCAAATCGTCGAGTAAACATCTCTCGAACTTTTATAAATCGATCTTCATTTAAATCTTTAAAATTATAATTAACAACACTGTCTGCTAGGGCCTCAAAGGAAGCTCTGGAAATTTCTTTATCAGAAGAATTTTTATCCACCTGCATAAAATTCGGATCAAAAAATACATCTGCCTCAATAGTTGTTCTAAAAAATGCCCCACTGCCTGTAGTAAAAATTTTTAGCATTAATAGTGTTACAAAAAGCAATGAAAGAAAAACTCCTAACTGACCATAAAATTTAAATCGCCTTTCAGCCCTTAATCGTTTCTTAATATTAGTCATATTTTTCTCGATACTTTCTAACAATAGTTATAGCAATAATGTTAAGAATTAATGTCATTACAAATAAAGATAGACCTAACGCAAAAGCAACTAATGTTTTGGGATTTTCAAATTCAACATCTCCAATAAGAGCTGTCACAATTTGTGTTGTAATAGTAGTAGCAGGTTCTAGTGGATTAAACGTTAAATTAGCACGAAGACTTGCTGCCATCACCACAATCATTGTTTCACCAATAGCTCTTGACACTGCTAGTAAAAATGAACCCATAATTCCCGGAAGAGCGGCTGGTATAATTACTTTTTTAATTGTTTCTGATTTTGTTGCGCCTAGCGCATAAGATCCATCACGTAATGAATTTGGAACAGAGCGAATAACATCATCGCTTAGTGAGGATATAAAAGGAATAATCATCACGCCCATGGCCAAACCGGCCGCAAGCGCACTTTCAGCAGATATGTCTATGCCAACAGAGTCACCAAAGTTTTTCAATATCGGGGCTAAAGTTAATGCTGCAAAAAAACCATAAACAACGGTGGGAATGCCCGCAAGGATTTCAATGATGGGTTTAGCAACATCTCTGACTCTGTTTGAGGCGTATTCAGCCAAATAAATAGCAGAAGCTAATCCTAAAGGTAAAGCTACAAACATGGCAACCGATGCTACCAAAAGAGTTCCTGTCAGCAAGGGTACCCAGCCAAACGCATCCTTCAAAATCTCAGGATCGACTGTTTCCCCACTGCTAATCACCCAGGCACGGTTCGGGTTCCATGCGGTGTTAAAGAAAAAATCTGCAAAATTAACATACTGGAAGAATTTAATTGCTTCAAAAATTAGAGAAAAAAATATTCCAAAGGTAACTAGAATAGCCACTATCGAACTGAATCGAATAATATTGACAATAATCTTCTCAACGATGGGCTGAACGTTCAGTTTTTGATTGATCAAGCGTGAAACAGAAAGCCCTAAAATAACTGGAAGCAAGATAAAGACAATGACAATGGACCAGCCATAAATGCTATCAAAAGAAGCAAGATTTTTTGCTGCAATTAATTCACTCTCTGAAGACATGTTTAGTAATGAGGTTTGGCCCTTTAATAAGTCTGCCTCTGGAATATTGACGATCATGGCAAGATTAGAAATTTTGTTCATAATTAATCCAAACTTCGCATCACTCCACTGAGCAATATCTGGGAAAAGTGTTGGGGACATCACATATAATTCTTGAAAATTAGATTTATATAAAAGAAGGATAAACCAGATAATCAGTGACGGTAAAAAAACCACAAGTACTAAAAAATATCCGTAGTAATCAGGTAAGGATGCTAATTTTTGATCACCCGTAAACTTTATTTTAAGCGCCCTATTTTTTCCAAAATAATAAAAACTATAAGAGACTATAAAGAGAAGGAGGAGGGCAAGATAGACCATCTAGGTGCGCAGTTTATATTTTTTGTGAGAAAAAGGGGCAGATATTCTGCCCCTTTTGTGAATAATTGTTTATAAGATTATGGGCAAAGCTTTCCTGAGAAAGCGTAACCAGCATCTTTTAATGGATGTTCTGCATTTGCACAAGCTTCAATGCTGAAACCCATTGCATCTAAGTTATCAGTAATGTTCTTAACTCTTGAGATTAACTCAGGAACCATAGGAGCGGCACCAATTTTTGTTAAGTAACCGTTATCACCGATAGCTTCGTCGCTTACCATCATTTGAGCGAATTCCTGGATACCAGGTACAACGCCAATGTGGTCAGCTTTTAAGTAAATAAATAATGGTCTTGCCATTGGATACTCATAAGAAGCAATAGTCTCACCTGATGGTAAAACACCTTCAACACTCGCAGCTTTTAGCTTGTCACCATTATCTTTTAGATAAGAGTAACCAAAGTAACCGAAACGCTGGTTATCTTCGTTAAGTTTTTGTGCGATTAGTGTATCGTTCTCACCCATTTCAACGATTCTTCCATCTTCTCTGTAAAGAACACAGTCATCTTCCATTTCTTCTGGAAGTTCACAACCTTTTTCCATTACACCACCGTCAAAAGCATCTCTTGTTCCTGAAGATGGAGGAGCAACTAATACTTCAATTTTGTAGTCAGGAAGATCGTCTCTAATCTCGTTCCATGATGAATATGGGTTCTCAACTACTTCACCGTCAACCACAACATGTGCTGACATAGCTTTCCAGATATCGTTTCTTGTTAAAGCGAAATCTTCAGCTGTGTTTGAGTGAGAAAATGTAATTCCGTCGTTAGCCCACATCACTTCGATAACATTAGTAACACCGTTTTCTAAGCAAAGCTTAGCTTCTTTGGATTTCATGTTTCTTGATGCACCTGTGATATCAGGATGCTCAACACCAACACCAGCACAGAATAATTTCATTCCACCACCAGTACCTGTTGGGTTGTATGTAGGAGTTTTAAATCCTGATTCACCAAGTCTTTGGGCGTTTACTGTTCCATATGGGTAAACTGTTGATGAACCAACGATATTTATTTGATCTCTTGCAAAAGATTCAGCAGCAAAAAGTGTTGAAACCACAAGAGCAAATAATGATACGATTGATTTTTTCATTATTAAATTTCCTTTATTTTAAGTTAATAGAGCTCGATTCATATCGGTCTCAAATAAATTAAATGTTAAAGAAATGTTAAAGTTTTATGAAATAACCAACGGTAGAGAAACTCGAAACTCTGAACCTTTGCCAATTTTACTGTTAATAGCAATAAATCCGCGATTGTTATTCAAAATATGTTTTACAATGGAAAGTCCCAAGCCAGTTCCACCAACCTCACGTGATCGAGCTACATCTGTTCGATAAAATCTTTCTGTCAATCTTGGAATATGTTCCTCAGCTATCCCAAATCCTTGATCTTTGAAAACAATATCCAAATATTTTTGTGAGCTCTGTGTTTCACCCACAATATGATATTCAATGAAAATATTTGTGTTTTCTTTTGAATATTTAATGGAGTTATCAATTATATTAATTGCAATTTGAACTAACTCCTCCTGTGAGCAAGCTACTTCAATTTCTTTTTTTTGATCATCAAAAAATATAGATATATTTTTCTCTTTTGATTTTGATTCTAAAGAATTTATGGCAACATTGATTGCCTTAATCACACTACAATTTTTTTTAATTTCAGAATTTTCATAATTTTCAAAAGTACTTAAGCTCAACAAATCCTCAATCAAATTTTTCATACGGGTCGACTGTTCTAAGATGATTTGAATGAATTTATTTTTATCTTTCTCATTTTTAGCCATTGATAAAGTTTCTGTATAACCAATAATTGACGATAGAGGAGTTTTTAACTCATGGCTCACGTTTGCTACAAAGTCTTTTCGAACAGTTTCAAGATTTCGAATAGTAGTAATATTTTTTAATACAATACAAAAAAAATTATTAATGGGAAAAGCAACTACATCATAAAATTGATTATTTGGAATGGGACGATGCCATTCAAATGTTTTTTTTTCTTTATTGTTAATTACATCTTTAACTTGTGATGAGAAGGCAAGGTCTCTAAGGAGTGTCTTGAGATTGTCCGCTTTATCTAGTTGAAAAACTTCTTTAAATTTATTGTTTACAAAAATTAAATTAAAATCAGTGTCGATAATCCCTAACATTAAATCAAGAGAATTAAGAATATCTTGGTATTCTAAACTCTGTTTATCACCTAGCTCAATTCTTCTTTCTCTATCCATAATATTTTGTTGAAGTTTGTATCGTATTTTCTTAAAGACAGGAGAATTGCTATCAAAATCAAAGATGGTCTTATCTAAGTAATCTTCAAGGAAGAAATAAATAACGAAATAGAGTAATACTTGCGCTAGAAGAAATATGATAAAATAAAATAAAGAAACATTAAAAAATAATATCAAATTTATGACTACAATAATGAATGACAAAAAAACTACAGTCATGATTTCTTGATAATTTTTTGAACTTTTCTTAAAG
>JBJKYU010000036.1:0-7368 GCA_045560885.1 Alphaproteobacteria bacterium | reverse complement strand
CCTAATGTTTGGCATCGATATTTTAATTTTTTTAATCTATTTTGAATATCTGTCATGAATGATAATAATTTTAAGTTCTTATATCAAAATGTAGATAAACTTAAAGGTATAGGGCCTAAAAAAGCTAGTTATCTCAGAAATTTAGGAATTAGCTCTGTTATAGATGCTTTTTATATCTTGCCCACAAGAGTAATTGATCGCACACAAGACATAGATTTTAGAAAATTAGAAAAAGGTCAAATAATTACAACTTCTTTAAAAGTAAAAAAACATCACTACCCTTTTAATCCTAAATTACCTTATGTCATTGAATGTACTAAAGGAAATTTAATCATTAATTTGATCTATTTCTCCATAAAAGGAAATTTTTTAAGAAATAAGTTCCCAGAAAATAAAGAATTCATAGTTAGTGGAAAAGTTTCGTTTTACAAAAGTAATATCGGTATTGCCCATCCAGACTATATAGAGGAAATAGAAAATGAGGAAAAACTAAGAAGCTTTGAAAACATTTATCCACTAACAAGGGGTATACATCTTAAAGACTTAAAAAAAATCTTTGAATTTGGAAAAGCATATATTGAAAAATATGAAGAATGGATATCAATGCCTATTATTAATAAATTCAATTTTCATAGTTTCTATGAGTCAATTGTAAGATTACATTTTCCTGAAAATAATGAAGATGTAGAAAAAAAAGAACTTTTTAGAAAAAGACTTGCGGCTGATGAATTGATTTCAAACTATTTCGCAATTCGCTATTTAAAAGAAAAAACTAAAAAAAAGGAGGATAGTTTAGATTTAGATTTTTCATCTCAAAAAGAATTGATCAGTAAACTACCCTTTAAACTAACTGAAAAACAAAAAATAATTATCGAAGAGGTAAATTCATTAAATAATAGTCATTATCGTGAAACAATCTTATTACAAGGAGACGTTGGATCAGGAAAAACAATTGTATCCTTATTAACAGCTGTTCCCTTTATTATTAAAGGATATCAAGTTGCCTATATGGCTCCTACTGAAATATTGGCAAATCAAATATATGAAAATCATAAAAATCTTATTCAAATTGATGAAATTAACGCTGTTCTATTAACAGGAAGTTCAAAAAACAAAGATGATATCTATCAAAAAATTAAAGATAAAAAATATAATTTTATTGTGGGAACTCATGCTATCTTTCAAGAGAACTTATCGTTTAATCAATTAAAATATGTCATCATTGATGAACAACATCGTTTTGGTGTTAAACAACGACTAATTTTAGGAGAAAAAGGTATTAACACTAATATTCTTTTAATGTCAGCTACCCCTATTCCAAGAACTTTGGCGCTAGCTCAATATGGAGAAATCGAGCAAGTAGTTTTAAATGAAAGACCAGCTTTTCAAAAACCCATTATTACAAAAGTTTCAAATACTGAAAAAATAAAAGATCTTATTATTTACTTAAGAAAATCTATAACAGATAAAAATCAAATATACTGGATATGCCCTCTTGTAGAAGAGTCCGAAAATCAAAGCTACAAAGATGTAGAGTCTAGATTTAAGTCTTTACAAAAAATATTTGGATCAAAAGTTGGTTTACTTCATGGAAAAATGAAAGCAACCAATAAAGAAAATATTATTAATGAATTTAAATCTGGAAAAATAAGTATTTTGGTTGCTACAACAGTCATAGAAGTTGGAATAGATAATAAAAATGCAAATACTGTAGTTATAGAGAACTCAGAAAAATTTGGATTATCCCAACTTCATCAATTAAGAGGAAGAGTTGGAAGAGGAAGCGAACAAGGATATTGTTTTGCTATTTATGGTGAAAATATTACCGATACATCTAAAGAGCGTCTAAAAGTATTTAAAAATAATTTAGATGGCTTTCAATTAGCAGAAAAAGATTTAGAGATTCGAGGAACTGGAGATGTGCTTGGATATCGCCAAAGTGGCGATTCTCTATTTAAGTTTGTGGATACTATGAACGATCAAGAATTGATTAAAGAATGTTTTGATTATGTAAAAGAAGTTATTTCTAATAAAAAATTTGAAGATAAAGAATATCAACAAAAAATATATCAATTACTTTTATTTTTTAAGCAACAAGAAGCAATAAAACTACTTTTTAGCTAATTTTTTTTTAACCTTTGGTAATGCTTTTTTAATAGTTGGTGCTGAGGGAGCCACCAGACCAGCTGAAATAATATACTTTATTGCTTGATCTACTGACATTGTTAATTTGGTACATTTGGAAAGAGGAACAAACATTAAAAAACCAGTAGTTGGGTTAGGTGTTGAAGGCATAAACACATTAATCATCTTTTTATTTTTACGAATAGCAATTTCACCTTTTGTTTCACTTGTTAAAAATGCCAATGCGTACATATCTTTTTGGGGGTATTCAATTAATACAACTTCTTTAAAAGCATTCGATTGAGAAGTCGCAAATGTATCAATAATTTGTTTAACAGTATTGTATATAGAATTTAAACCTGGAATTTTGGATAAAGTAGCATCAACGATACGATGATACAGTCGACCAAAAAAACTTCCAGCTACTGCACCTAGTATTGTAAAAAATAAAAAGGCAACTATTAAACCAACACCAGGAATTTCTGCAGGAAAACCAAACTGGCTAAGTGGTACGAATGGACGAAAAATCCTATCTGCTAAGCGAACAACAATCCAAGCTACATAAAGTGATAGTCCTAAAGGTGCTACAATTAGAATACCACTAATAAAATAACTTTGAATTTTTTTCATTTACTAAAAACTATATATCTAACTTATCTTCAAAGATGTAATACTCTTTGCCATCAATATAAAATGATACTTTAACAGGAATATTTTTGGAGTCAGGATTTTCTTGAATATATTTGTGTAATTGTTCTTGTGAATTAATACCTAGACGTTTTAATAATTTACGAACTTCTAATTGAATTTTTTCATCCATGTATTTATCTTAATTATTTTTTGGAATAAATGAAGATAAAACGAATTAGAAAGAGTAAATGATTGTGAGAATATTCTTTAACTCTAATGCAGTAGTCGATATTCCAATTACAACAACGAATCTTGCCAAAAATGCTAAAATCTTATTTCCTTTATAGTGCTGTGAACTTCTCCATACGCCTATACACGTAGTAAAATAATAAATAAGGTTTAAAACCAGATATAAAGAAAAGGTGTATATAAAACTTTGAATTTGGATTTTGCTAATTAGTAAAAGAGGTGCGGAAATAGCAAAATTACCTAAAACATAATAAATCCAATAACTTTTGTATAAAGGAAGTTTCCCTTGAAATAAATTAATAAGATTAATTTCTAATTTAGACAATTGATTCATTAATAAACCCGTCCCCAATTTATTTTGTTCCATCCTCTTTCATGGAAATAATATAAAAAAGCTTTAGTGATTATTTCAAAGAAAGCAATAGAAGTAGCCCAGTCAAATCGACCTGTGATAAGATAACTTATTAAAAAAGTATCTAAAGAGGCTGCTATTCTCCATGTAAACGCTTTTACTAATGACCGTATTCTATTCACCTTTTCTTTAATTCGACCAATATTAAACCTATTCCACAATCTTTCATGCAAATAATAAATGATTGTTTTTGTTATAACTTCTAAAGAGGCAATATAAAAAGCTAAATCATAGGTATAATTTTCTGACGAAAAATTAATTATAATTAGACTTAAAACAAAAGTATCAATCGATCCTATTAGTCGCCAACTTATAGCTTTAATAAAGGATCTTTTTTTTGTAACAATCATCAATCGTTAATTTCATAGCTTTTGAGATAAAGTTTTGCAGAAAATTTCTTTGACTTTATATCATACTGAACAGGAAATTTAATATCATCAACTTCTATATAACTCATTTTAATTTCTTGAAGATTGTTTTTTTTATCTAATTTATGAAGACCCTGAAAAAATGGAAAAATGATATTGATAGTTTGAGTTATTCCGGTATGGATTGTAGGATTATTTTCTTCAAAGAATTCATCACTTAAATTTTGATATTGTAAAGAATAAATATTTAAACCATCGACTATCATTCGATTTGAGTCAGTTTGAAATAAAAAATATTGAACTAATTGAGATATAGGATCTGTAAAGAATTGATATTGATTGATAAATTGATCTTGCATAGATAATTGATCGTCATTTAATTCTTTAGAAATATCAAAGTCTAATATTTGACCTTCTGGGCTAAAGTTTAAATTTGCATAAACATCTTGTTTAGTACTTTTTGTTTTGCTTTTGTATGTTAAGGGATGTAGTTGATTATTTTTAATTAAACCTTCAATATTTGTAACAGATTTATATTTAAAGATCTTATCTGTCATTCCATAGCTTTGAATGACAAAATCAATAGAATAATTATCTTTGTTTAAAGAGACATCCCATTCAATATCCGCTAAATGAATTGATTTCCAATCTATTTCGAACTTAAGATTAATCTCTTTGGAGAACATAGATTTTGAATATATTAATGATAAAAAAATGAAAAATATGCGCATCAATAAAGTTTCTTACAGAGATCAAATAATTCATGATTATAACTTAATAATAGATGTAAGAACACCATCTGAATTTAGAGATGATCGCATTCCAAATTCTATTAATTATCCCGTTTTATCTAATCAGCAAAGACATGAAATAGGTATTAGTTATAAAGAAAACTCTTTTTTGGCAAAAAAAAATGGTGCCGAATTAATTAGTTTTAATATTTCAAAAATAATTAAGAAAATTAAATTTGATAAAAAAGATAAGGTTTTGATTTATTGTTGGAGAGGTGGCTTAAGATCTCTTAGTCTCTATCTTGTACTGAAACAAATTGGTTATGATGTTTACTTATTGGACGGAGGTTATAAAAGTTTTCGAAAAAGAGTTGTTGAATATTTAGACAAAGAAGCACCTAAATTTAAATTTAATCAAATTATGGGAATTACCGGTGTAGGCAAAACCTTATTCCTAAAAGAACTATCAAAAACAAAACAAGTTATTGATTTTGAAGGACTTGCAAATCATAAAGGATCAATCCTTGGGGACATCCCTAATAAAGCACAACCTACACAAAAATTCTATGAAACATGCATTTATCAAAAATTAAATGAATTTAATAATAAAATGGATATTTGGGTTGAAGCAGAAAGTATCAAAGTTGGTAAATTAAGTATTCCAAGTAAGGTTTGGAAAACAATGCCATTGGGCAAAAATATAAAATTAAATGCCACTATTGAGGAGAGAACGAAATATATTTTAAAGGATTATAATTACTTCACAAAAAACCCAGAATTAATGAAAAAAGCCTTAGAGGTATTAAAAAGAATTATACCAAAAGATGATTTTAAGAGCATTGAGGAAAGTTTAAAAAATCAAAATTACTATGATCTAGTTAGTAACTTAATTATTTATCATTACGATAAAGCCTATAAAAAAACTCGAGCCGAAAATTCAACTAATATTATTTCAATTATTGATTTGGAAAAAATCACAAAAAAACAAATTCAAAAAGCTATCAGTTTGAGTAAGTTTTTTTAAAGTGACTAAACGTATTATTTTTAAAATTTTCTAATTCTGTAAAAGTTACTCCCTGCCCTTTTTGAACAGAACCAATTTTAATTATATGAATACGATTTAACTTAAAAAATTTAATATCTTGTTTGGTTAATTTACCAGTAAAAACAGGAACAAACTCTTCCCCAGATGAGAGTACTAATGAAAAATAGTTTTTATAGTTTAAATTTTTTAATAATAATGGAGATATCTCCTTTAAATTATCTATAAGAAATTTCTTTTTAGATTGCTTAGATAATTCATTTAAAGAAGAATAAAGAGAGTCAGATATATCCATGCATGAATTAATTTTATATTTATTAAATAAATTTGAATAAGTAATGATTTTAGGTTTTAAAAATTGATCTTTTGATTTTCGAAGTAGATTTTTATTTAGATTTTGTTTTTTAAATATTGATAAATAGCCTAATTTAGAAAATCCAATATTCTTAAAAGTATAAATACTATCACCTACATTGGCATTTTTTCTATTTATAATTTCAGACTTTTTAATTGGTTCGCTGATAAAAGTACTTGAAAGATAAATCTTAGAAGAAGAAGTTGTATCACCTCCAATTAATTTAATATTATGTTTTGTTAATAATTTCTTAAAAAATTTAATTATTTGTTGTGTAATTTTAAAACTTTTATTAGGAAAACTGATATTTAAAAGCGCATATTCTGGATATCCACCTGAACTTTGTATGTCACTATAATTACACACGAAAAGTCTATGAGCTATTTTAGAGGCATCAAAATGTTTCAGGTTAAAATGAACGCTTTCAACCAAAGTATCTGTAGATATAAGTTGTTCAGATTTACTTAAGTATGCACAATCATCATGAATGTACGAGTTCTTTGAAGATACTAGCTTGAGTATTCTTTGTTCTAGGTCCAAAATAAAGGGATAAAGGCTTTAAAAATTACCTTTTTCTAATTCATCTTCATATTCTCTAGCGCTCATAGAGATGGATTGTTTTTGCTTTTTTGTGAGTATTTTTAAAGTATTTTGTATAGCGATTTTATAAGTAGTAAGTTGATCAATAATTTCTCTCTCGCTGGTGTTTCTCATCATTTGGCTTAGTGCTTGATTTAAACTATGTAATCTATTTTCTAATGTATTTTCAGACATTTATTAAAAATAATTAAATGATTCTTAATTAATTAATTCTCTTTCTAACAATAGGAAATGTATCTCTTTTTTTAGTAAGTACCAATTGGAAAACAACATTATCACCTTTTCTAAAAGATATTTCACTTAAATTTAAATATGACTCCCACATTCTAACAAATCTCTCATCATATAGATCTAATACTTGTTTCTCTGCTTTTTTAAAATTTTTATACCAATTTCTTAGAGTGTCAGCATAGTGCAGCCGCAATACCTCTATATCATTTATGATTAATCCTGATTTTTCAACTGCTGGCATAATTTCAGATAAGGTAGGGATATATCCGCCTGGGAAAATATACTTACGAATAAAAGCAGGCGTCAATTTAGGAGTACGAACATTTCCTATTGTATGTATGACGGCTATACCATCATCGGATAGAAGATCGCTGATTTTTTTAAAATAGGCATTATAAAAAGGCTTTCCTACATGTTCAAACATTCCCACCGAAACTATTTTATCATAAAAGTTAGTTTCGTTTCGATAATCTTGAAGAGAATATTCTAGATATTGGGTGTTTTTTAATGATTTTTGCTCTTTTAAACAATAACTAATTTGTTCTTCAGATAAAGAAATGCCTTTAATGCTACAATTATATTCAGAGCTGAAATGCCTACTCAACGAACCCCCACCCACAACCAAT
>JBJKYU010000035.1:0-7658 GCA_045560885.1 Alphaproteobacteria bacterium | reverse complement strand
TCAAACACTGGGTTTTACTTTTTTGAACCCGCATGTTTATTCAGATACAGTGTTTATTTTAGGCAATCTCTCTAAATCTTTTGTATCCTTAGATCAAAAGATATTATTTGGTTTGGGTGCCACTTTAGCATCTTTCTTATTTTTCTATTTTATCGGGTATATGGGATATTTTTTAAGGCAATATTTTCTGAAAAAAAAAATTTGGAACATAACTAACTCGATCATTATTATTTACCTCATTGGCTTAGTTATCTTCCTGATAATTTCAGAGCTTTTTTAAAACCATCTGAACATACCAATGATGCCTGCACTGGCATAAAAGAACTGTAAAAATAATATTCCTTTATGCTTACCTAAATAAGCCCATGCACCTATCGCGATGGCTGAAATTAGGAGTAGGGTAAAACCGATAAACTCAGCTCCTATATTGAAAGCAACAAGAAGTGAATACACAATGGCAGTTAAAACACCAAACCACTCTAACGATTTTTGTAAATTCATAAGTTGACTGTAATGAATAAAAAAAACTTATCTAATGGTATTTATCTAGTGCATACTCCTTGTGCAAACATAGCAATACTTATTTTTCTTATTTACAGTAATTTAATCTATGAGAAGAGCGAAAATAACAACTTATTACTCCTTTACATAAGATTCTCAGCTATTCCCTCCTAAAGATAACTGATCGCTCTTCTCTTTTAAATTAAAATGAACAACTTTTCGACTCTATACCCCGCATTACTTTTTCCAGCCATTCCTTTAATGATGATTTCATTTGGAAATCGATATACTTCTCTTGCATCTTTAATTAGAAAAATTCATGATTTAATTGTACTAAATAAACACTCCAAAAAGACTGCAGGGCATTATTTTGATCAAATTCTGATATTAACAAAGCGTTTGAATTTAGTTAGATCTGTACAAACTCTATCAGGGCTAAGTTTCCTATGTAATCTTTTTAGCATCTTTGCTAGTTATTTAGAGGAGTATCAATTGGCTTTAAATAGTTTTGGATTAGGTGTTTTAATATTTTCGATAGCAATTTTAATGTTCATCTATGAAATTCAATTATCTACTAGAGCATTGAGCAAACACTTGGAAGATTTAAAAGATTTGACTTAAATCTGGTTTTCTAACCTACATTCGTTATTTTATTAATTATTGATGAAAAGATTTATTCTTTTATTTTCAGCTTTTTTTTTATCTAGTTGTGCTGGAACTTATAATTTTGCATGGTTTTCTATTAATCCTTTTCATCCGCAAGGATCATCAAACATTGAATTTCTGATCGGAGGTCTTTGGACAACAATATGGATATCATTAGTAAGTTTAATTTTAGCAGCTATGGTAGGACTTTTAGTAACTCTACCAAACTTTAGTTCTAAAAAATCTGTTCGATCAATTAATCTTGTATATGTAGAAATTTTTAGAGCAATACCAGTCTTAGTTCTATTGCTTTGGATTTATTATGGATTACCATCCATCTTCGGGGGAGGTTTATCTTTTAATCCTTTTGTAGCAGGAGTTATCACGTTAGTTTTACATGAGTCTGCTTTTATCTCTGAAATTTATCGCTCAGGTATTCAGGCGATCAAAAAAGGTCAGATTGAAGCTGCACGATCTTTAGGCCTTAAACCTAGTTTGGTTTTTTTAAAAGTGACTTTACCGCAGGCAATTAGAATTATCACACCCGCCCTAATGAATCAGGGCATCTATATTTTGAAGATGAGTTCACTTATATCAGTTATAGGCTTAGGAGATCTTACAAGAAGAGCTAATGAATTAATTGTTACTACGTATCGGCCTTTGGAAATTTACTCTTTTTTAGTTTTAGAATATTTAGTACTGATCTTAATTGCTTCTTTCCTTGTCCGTAAATTAGAGAAGAAATTTGAAATTAAGTAACTGGATTTGCCTTTAATGCTAACCCTTCTTTTTTAATTAAATACCGCATATGAAAGAAAATCAAGAAGGCAGCGATAATATTGCTACATAGAATAGCCCACCAAATACCATTCAAACCCAGCCCCAATGTTTGAGAAAAAAAGTAAAAAGTAAAAGGGGGAATAATCACTAATCTTAAAAGAGTATAAAATGCATTGATTGTAGGTTTTTTCATCCCCGACAGAACTGAGCCACTTTGATGGATCACTTGATAAACAAAGGTTAAAAAAGCCGCCATGAATAAATAACTTCCCGCAATTTGTATTACTTCAGTATCTCGAGTAAATAGAAAGGCCATTTGCTCTCCTGCTAAAAAAAGAATAGCTGAACCAAAGACCATTAATAATAACGCTAATTTAAGTGAAGTAACAAAAGCCTCATAAATTCTATCAAAATTTTTGGCACCAAAATTTTGACCTGTCATACTGAGCACGGCTGTATTAAGTCCAATAGCTGGCAAAAGAATAATTTGCTCTATTCTGAGAGCAATTCCATACCCCGCACTGGCGTTCGCACCATAACCGGTGACATACTTTTGAATAATAAAAAAACCCATACCGATCAGTAACATGTTCATACTAGCAGGAAAGGCTTGTTTGAATATATCAAACACCATTTTCGTTTGTAGCTTACAATAACTAAATTTAAATTTCTGAGATAATGGGCTCTTCAGTACAAAATATCCTAGATAGACAACATTAAATATTTGACAAAGAATGGTAGCGATAGCGATACCCATTGTGCCTAAAGCAGGAAAGGGACCCATACCTAAAGAGAGAACAGGATTGAATATTAAATTGATAAAAAAACCAATGATAAGAGCGTTTCTGTTTTTTTTAGTATCACCTTGAGCATACAAAAAAGAATTGATGACATTGGCAAAAATAAAAAAAGGAGCACCATAAGCTAGTGTCTGCATGTAGCGAAGACCATTTTCTAAAAAAAGATCACTCGCACCAAAAAATATAAAAACAGGCTCTGAAACTTTATAAGTAATATACCCTATGAAAACAGATAGTATTAAAGAGATGGTTAAAGATTGGATATATGTGTAAATGGCATCTTCTTCTTTTTTGGCCCCTAATAAATTTGAAACTAAAGCGGTAGATCCTTGGCCAAAACCAACAGCAAAAGCAAGAAGAATGAAATAAACTGGAAAAGAAATTGCAAGTCCTGCCAATGCTTCGGTGCTAATAAGACCGGCGTAAAATGTATCAACGACATTATAAAGTGTATAAAAAAGCATTCCGATACCAGCTGGCACGGCCATGCTAATCAATTGTTTTTGAATATTGCCTTGGGTGAGATCCATTAAATTAAAAAGGTTTCACTACTACTAATATTACAATTAAGACCAGAAGGATAGTAGGAACCTCATTAATTATTCTAAAATACTTGGATGTATAATCTCGATAATTATTTTCTAAGTTTTTTCTAATTTTAGCCAAATACATATGAAAAGCAGTTAAAATACTCACCAAGACTAGCTTTAATGCTAGCCACCAAGCAAATCCAACGTAGTGAATAAGAGCTAAGCCAAAAATCCAAGTCAAGATCATGGCAGGATTCATGATAATTCGAAGAAGTTTATATTCCATTTTTTGAAATACCTCATTCATTTCTCTATTGGTATTATTTTCAACATGGTAAACGAATAATCTTGGTAGATAAAAGAGACCAGCAAACCAAGAAACGAAAGAAATAATATGAAGTACTTTTAAAGTTTCATACATTGACTAACTCCACTTTGCCTCTGGGGGCATTGACATAAGTATGGCATCAATATTACCGCCTGTTTTTAAACCAAATAAAGTTCCTCGATCATATAATAAATTAAATTCGACATAGCGAGATCTTTTTTGAGATAGTGCTCTTAAATCACCCTCGTTATAATCAAGATCTTTCTTTCGATTGACGTTATCAATAATGAAATTAATAAAATACTGACCAATATCTTTAATAAAAAATAAATCTTTTTCAAAATTATTACTGATATAGTCAAAAAAAACACCTCCAATTCCTCTCGGTTCTTTTCGATGTTTTAAATAAAAGTATTCATCACATTGTTGTTTAAATTGTTCGTAATATTCTTGGCCATGAGGATCACAAGTTCTTTTTAAACCTTCATGAAAATTTTTAGTTTCTTTCTCTTCAGGAATAGCAGGGGTTAAATCACATCCTCCTCCAAACCACTGTTTTCCTTTTGTGGTAATATAGCGAGTGTTAAAATGAGCAGCCGCAATTTTAGGATTTTTCATGTGCGCCACGACGGATATGCCACTTGCCCAAAAACTAGGATCCTCGTCAGTTCCAGGCATGTTGCCCCTAAATTCCTCACTAAATTCCCCATGAACTGTAGAAATATTGACACCAACTTTTTCGAAAATTTGACCTTTTAAAATGGACATTAAACCGCCCCCGCCACCAGGTCTTTGCCATTCCTTTTCTTGAAAAGTTGAACCATCAACTTTTTGAATAGCGCCAACCATTTGGTTGCGTAGCTCTTTAAACCATTTTTCAGCTTGTTGTTGTTGATTTTGTATTTGTTCGCTCATACCCATCCATGTAATTCGTTTTCTAATAACGAAGTCAGGAGGAGTATATGATCTTCTCGATCATTAAGACAGGGGATATATCCAAATTTTTTCCCACCATTTTCCATAAAAATTTCTCGATTTTCCTCATTGAGTTCTTCAATAGTTTCTAAACAGTCTGAGGAAAATGCAGGGCTAATAACATGGATGTCATCAGTGCCTTCTTTGGCTAAACTTTCAATTGTCTTATCAGTATAGGGTTGTAGCCATTCGGCAGGTCCAAACCTAGATTGGAAAGTTGTCATGTAACTGCCTTCAGGTAAATTCATAGACTCCGCAACAAGTCGTGTTGTTTTTCTACAGAAGCAGTGATACGGATCTCCTTTATCTAAATATTTTTTAGGAATGCCATGATAGCTAAAAAGTAGTTTTTTGGGTTTATCATTTTTACTCCAGAATTCTTCAATACTATTTTTCAATGCTTGAATATAGAGAGGTTGATCATAATAACTTCCAATAAATCTTAAAGAAGGAACCCAACGCCATTTTTGAAGCTCTAAGGCGACTGCATCAAAAGTTGAACCCGTTGTAGCTGCACAATATTGAGGGTAAAGGGGAAGAACAATAATACGATCACAATTTTGATTTCTTAGATTATTTAATCCTTCTGCAATACTAGGATTGCCATATCTCATCCCAATATCAAAAACTAGATTAGAATATTTTTTTACTAATTTCTCTTTAATGAGGTTTTTTTGTTTTTTTGTGTAAAGCAATAAAGGTGAACCATCATCTGTCCAAACCGATTGATAGGCCTTTGCAGATTTAGCGGGCCTTGTGCGAAGAACTATGCCATTTAAAATTAACCACCAAATTGGTTTTGGAGTTTCGATTACCCTTTCATCACTTAAGAATTGTCGGAGGTATGTTTTCAAAGAAGGAGCTGTTGGTTCATCTGGTGTTCCTAAATTCGTCAGAAGGATACCTGTTTTTAAACCAGATCCGTGGATATACAGCTCGTTGCCTTTGAAGTTTGCCATTGAAAAAAGTACGTTTTTTAGGCTAATTTAGTTCTTATTTGTTCGATAAAAAGGTGAATATTGGTCTCAGGTGTGATCTTTTGCACTCCATGATCTAAGCTTGCAATCCAGCCTGAGCGCTGACTGACATCAAAGGATTGACATAAATCAATGTATTCGTTAATTGCCATTAGAAAATCAGATTTTTCAGGAATAGCTAAAAGTTCATTGGAAAAATTACCCTGTAAGGATAGGTGGGTTTGAGAAAGTTCCTTAAAAATATTATGCTGTGTTCCAAGAACAGTTAATTGTAAATTTGATATTCCTTTAAGAAGTTCAAACTTAGAGTGAGAAATATTTTTCGTGAAATATCCAATACGATTAGGATATTGATCAGTTATTTGTTTAATAAAAGGAAGACAAAAGTCTTGGAATTCTTGATCAGTCAATTGATTAGCCTCCGTATCAAAAATCATCAATAAGTCGATGTCATTTTGAAATTGAATAGCGATATTCTTTTCAATGAGTTTCTGTAAAACGGGAAGAGCTTGTCCAAACAAATTATCTGCAATTGGATTATTGCGAATAGCAAAATGATAAAGGGTAATGGGACCTCCGGTAAAACCAATCAGAGATTTATTTGGGGGAAGGGAAGAGCGAATATTCTTAAGTGCTTGATGTTGAAATTGAATGTATTCTTCAAAGGCAGAAATTTGCATATTATCTAACATAGATTTGTTTAAATTTTTTTCAAAGATCGGACCAGGACTAAATGATAATTTCATCCCTAAAAAATCTAATGGAAAGAGAATGTCACTAAATAAAATTGCTGCATCAAAATCAAACTCTTGAATAGGACCTAATGTGACCTCACAAGCAAGATCAGGTTCACGACAGAGTTGTTCAAAAGTATATTTTTGTTTGAGTTGTTGATAATGACTGTGATACCGACCAGCTTGGCGCATCATCCATATAGGAGGAATAGACTGCTCTTTTCTCTCTAAAGCATTATGAAAAGAATGATTATAAATAGGAGACAATATCTCTTGCTCCGTATGTGATGATATAATCTGCTTTTGCTCGACTAAAGACTTGCAGAGACTCTATTAACAGATCAGGATATTTACCCAATCCTTGGGTGTCTAAAAGATGCAAACTTGCAAATTCTCCACTGACTTGATAGGCGCCTGTAGGAAGAAGTGTTTCGGCCTTAATATCTTGTATTAAATCAATAGAGGTCATTCCTGGTTTGACCATTAAATAATTAGCTCCTTGAGCCGCATTTATAATTGAGCTTTGAATCGCCTTTGTGCGATCACTAACGGGGAGTTGGTAAGAAGAACGATCATACCCTTTGGGAGTAGAATTAGCTGCTTCTCGGAAAGGGCCGTAAAAGCTACTTTTAAACTTAGTTGAATAGCTCATAATCTGAGCAGAATGAAATTCATTCTCATTAAATATTTTTCTTAAATATTGAGTGGTATCTTTCATCATATCACTCGGAGCGATGATATCCGCACCCGCCTCCAAATATGTATTGGCAGCCAGACCTAAAGCATAATGAGTTTGAGGTAAATTAATTTTTTTATTTTGAGAAATGCCACAATGACCATCAGGAGTAATAGAGCACAGGCAGGTATCAATTAACAAAGTCAGATCTTTATTAAAATGATTTTTTAGGGAACGAATAACTTCATAGTGAAAACTAAAATCCTCTGGGAGTTTTTGTTTTTCTTTCGGAACTATAAATAAAAGAAAATTTCTAATACCTTTTTTTAAATCTTTTTCTACAGATCGAAGAATGGTGTTTTGAGACCAGCTGTAGTTTTCTCCTAAGCCTTTAATTTTTTTTGGAGATTTAAGCCTCTGATCCACAAACATTGGTTGAATTAACATTTTTTTAGAGAGTTTATTTGTTTTTTTTATTGGAAAATAAATTTTCATTTAAGCTCGTATTTTTTAAAGTCTTCATAGCTAAGATATACATTTAATTGTTCTTTAGGAATAATTTTAGAGATTTCTTGATAGGTATTGCCTGGTCCACAAGCATTCTTTTTATTCAAGATATCTGGACGAAGTTGAATAGCTAATTTAAAGGCTGAATAACTCATCCAATAAAAACTCTCCGCAAGAAAAAGATTATCAATCGTCTGTTCATTCA
>JBJKYU010000034.1:0-7660 GCA_045560885.1 Alphaproteobacteria bacterium | reverse complement strand
TCAAACACTGGGTTTTACTTTTTTGAACCCGCATGTTTATTCAGATACAGTGTTTATTTTAGGCAATCTCTCTAAATCTTTTGTATCCTTAGATCAAAAGATATTATTTGGTTTGGGTGCCGCTTTAGCATCTTTCTTATTTTTCTATTTTATCGGGTATATGGGATATTTTTTAAGGCAATATTTTCTAAATAAAAAAATTTGGAACATAACTAACTCGATCATTATTATTTACCTCATTGGCTTAGTTATCTTCCTGATATTTTCAGAGCTTTTTTAAAACCATCTAAACATACCAATGATGCCGGCACTGGCATAAAAGAACTGTAAAAATAATATTCCTTTATGCTTACCTAAATAAGCCCATGCACCTATCGCTATGGCAGAAATTAACAGCAGGGTAAAACCGACAAACTCAGCTCCTATATTGAAAGCAACGAGTAAAGAATACACAATGGCAGTAAAAACACCAAACCACTCTAACAATTTTTGTAAATTCATGAATTGACTTTAATGACCAAAATAAATTTATCTAATGGTATTTAACTAACGCATACTCCTTGTGCAAACATAGCAATACTTATTTTTCTTATTTACAGTAATTTAATCAATGAGAAGAGTGGAAATAACAAATTTTATTACTCTATACATAAGATTCTCAGCTATTCCCTCCTAAAGATAACTGACCGCTCTTCTCTTTTTAATTAAAATGAACAACTTTTCGACTCTATACCCCGCATTACTTTTTCCAGCCATTCCTTTAATGATGATTTCATTTGGAAACCGATATACATCTCTTGCATCTTTAATTAGAAAAATTCATGATTTAATTGTCTTAAATAAACATTCTCAAAAAACAGCAGGTCATTACTTTGATCAAATTACAATACTAACTAAGCGATTAAAGTTAGTTCGTGCTATCCAAACTTTATCAGGTCTCAGTTTTCTGAGTAATTTATTCAGTATTTTTGCTAGCTATCTTGAAGAGTATCAATTAGCACTAAATTGTTTTGGGTTAGGTGTATTAATATTTTCGATAGCAATTTTAATGTTCATCTATGAAATTCAATTATCTACTAGAGCATTGAGCAAACACTTGGAAGATTTAAAAGATTTGACTTAAATCTGGTTTTCTACCTTATATTATCTATTTTATTAATTACTGATGAATAAATTTGCTATTTTATTTTTTACTTTTTTTTTATCTAGCTGTGCTGGAACTTATAATTTTGCATGGTTTTCTATAAATCCTTTTCACCCGCAAGGATTATCAAACATTGAATTTCTCATCGGAGGTCTTTGGACAACAATATGGATATCATTGGTCAGTTTAATTTTAGCAGCTTTAGTAGGACTTTTAGTAACTCTACCAAACTTTAGTTCTAAAAAATCTGTTCGATCAATTAATCTTATATATGTAGAAATTTTTAGAGCAATACCGGTATTGGTTCTTTTGCTTTGGATTTATTATGGATTACCATCCATCTTCGGGGGAGGTTTATCTTTTAATCCTTTTGTAGCAGGAGTTATCACTTTAGTTTTACATGAGTCAGCTTTTATCTCTGAAATTTATCGCTCAGGTATTCAGGCAATTAAAAAAGGTCAGATTGAAGCTGCACGATCTTTAGGCCTTAAACCTAGTTTGGTTTTTTTAAAAGTGACTTTACCGCAGGCAATTAGAATTATCACACCTGCCCTAATGAATCAGGGTATCTATATTTTGAAGATGAGTTCACTTATATCAGTCATAGGGTTAGGAGATCTTACAAGAAGAGCTAATGAATTAATTGTTACTACGTATCGACCTTTAGAAATTTACTCTTTTTTAGTTTTAGAATATTTAGCACTGATCTTAATCGCTTCTTTCTTTGTGCGTAAATTAGAGAAGAAATTTGAAATTAAGTAACAGGATTAGCCTTTAATGCTAACCCTTCTTTTTTTAATTAAATATCGCATGTGAAAGAAAATTAAGAAAGCGGCAATAATATTACTACAAAGAATAGCCCACCAAATACCATTCAAACCAAGTCCTAAAGTTTGTGAAAAAAAGTAAAAAGTAAAAGGAGGAATAATCGCTAATCTTAAGAGTGTATAAAAAGCGTTAATTGTAGGTTTTTTCATGCCCGATAAAACTGAACCACTTTGATGTATTACTTGATAGACAAAGGTAAGAAAAGCGGCCATGAATAAATAACCTCCTGCAATTTTGATTACTTCAGTATCTCGAGTAAATAGAAAGGCCATTTGCTCTCCTGCTAAAAAAAGAATAGCCGAACCAAAGACCATTAATAATAACGCTAATTTAAGTGAAGTAACAAAAGCCTCATAAATTCTATCAAAATTTTTGGCTCCAAAATTTTGACCTGTCATACTGAGCACTGCCGTATTAAGTCCAATAGCTGGCAAAAGAATAATTTGCTCTATTCTTAAAGCAATGCCATACCCTGCACTAGCGTTGGCACCATAACCCGTGACATATTTTTGAATAATAAAAAAACCAATTCCAATTAGTAACATATTCATACTTGCAGGAAGGGCTTGTTTGAATATTTCAAACACCATTTTTGTTTGTAACTTACAATAACTAAATTTGAATTTTCGAGAAAGTGGGCTCTTTAGAACAAAATATCCAAGATAAACAACATTAAATATTTGACAAAGAATAGTAGCTATTGCGATACCCATTGTGCCTAAGGCAGGGAAGGGACCTATACCCAAAGAGAGAACAGGGTTGAATATTAAATTGATAAAAAAACCAATGATAAGAGCGTTTCTATTTTTTTTGGTATCACCTTGCGCATACAAAAAAGAATTGATGACATTGGCAAAAATAAAAAAAGGAGCCCCATAAGCCAGAGTTTGCATATAGCGAAGACCATTTTCTAAAAAAAGATCACTGGCACCAAAAAATATAAAAACAGGCTCTGAAACTTTATAAGTAATATACCCTATGAAAATAGATAGTATTAAAGAGATGGTTAAAGATTGGATATAAATGTAAATGGCATCTTCTTCTTTTTTTGCCCCTAATAGATTAGAAACTAGAGCTGTAGCTCCTTGTCCAAAACCAACAGCAAAAGCAAGAAGAATGAAATAAACTGGAAAAGATATCGCAAGTCCTGCTAATGCCTCGGTGCTTATAAGACCGGCATAAAAAGTATCAACAACATTATAAAGAGTATAAAAAAGCATTCCGATACCAGCTGGCACGGCCATGCTAATCAATTGTTTTCTAATATTGCCTTGGGTGAGATCCATAAATTAAAAAGGTTTCACTACTACTAATATTACAATTAAGAGCAGAAGGATAGTAGGAACCTCATTAATTATTCTCAGATACCTGGATGTATAGTCTCGATAATTATGTTCTAAATTTTTTCTAATTTTGGCTAAATACATATGAAAAGCCGTTAAAATACCCACCAAGACTAGCTTAAATGCTAGCCACCAAGCAAATCCAACGTAGTGAATAAGACCCAAACCAAAAATCCAAGTCAAGATCATCGCAGGATTCATGATAATTCGAAGAAGTTTGTATTCCATTTTTTGAAAAACCTCATTCATTTCTCTATTGGTATTATTTTCAACATGGTAAACGAATAATCTTGGTAGATAAAAGAGACCTGCAAACCAGGAAACAAAAGAAATAATATGAAGTACTTTTAAAGTTTCATACATTGACTAACTCCACTTTGCCTCTGGAGGCATGGACATAAGTATAGCATCAATATTTCCACCTGTTTTTAAACCAAATAAAGTTCCTCGGTCATACAATAAATTAAATTCAACATAGCGAGATCTTTTTTGAGATAGAGCTCTTAAATCATCCTCATTATAATCAAGATCTTTCTTTCGATTGACGTTATCAATAATGAAATTAATAAAATACTGACCAATATCTTTGATAAAAAATAAATCTTTTTCAAAATTATTACTAATATAATCAAAAAAAACTCCTCCAATTCCTCTCGGTTCTTTTCGATGTTTTAAATAAAAGTATTCATCACATTGTTGTTTAAATTGTTCATAATATTCTTGGCCATGAGGATCACATGTTCTTTTTAATCCTTCATGAAAATTTTTAGTTTCTTTCTCTTCCGGAATAGCAGGGGTTAAATCACATCCTCCTCCAAACCATTGTTTTCCTTTTGTGGTAATATAGCGAGTATTAAAATGAGCAGCCGCAATTTTAGGATTTTTCATGTGAGCCACAACCGATATGCCACTTGCCCAAAAACTAGGATCCTCTTCAGTTCCAGGCATGTTATCCCTAAATTCTTCGCTAAATTCTCCATGAACGGTAGAAATATTGACACCAACTTTTTCGAAGATTTCACCCTTTAGAATAGACATTAAACCACCCCCGCCGCCTGGTCTTTGCCATTCCTTTTCTTGAAAAATTGAACCATCAATTTTTTGGATAGCTCCCACCATTTGGTTGCGTAGCTCTTTAAACCATTGTTCAGCTTGTTTTTGTTGATTTTGTATTTGTTCGCTCATACCCATCCATGTAATTCGTTTTCTAATAACGAAGTCAGGAGGAGTATATGATCTTCTCGATCATTAAGACAGGGGATATATCCAAATTTCTTGCCACCATTTTCCATAAATATTTCTCGATTTTCCTCATTGAGTTCTTCAATGGTCTCTAAACAATCTGAGGAAAATGCAGGGCTAATAACATGGATGTCATCAGTGCCTTCTTTGGCTAAACTTTCAATTGTCTTGTCAGTATAAGGTTGGAGCCATTCAGCTGGTCCAAATCTAGATTGGAAAGTTGTCATATAAGTACCTTCAGGTAAATTCATGGACTCCGCAACGAGTCGTGTCGTTTTTCTACAAAAACAGTGATACGGATCTCCTTTATCTAAATATTTTTTAGGAATACCATGATAACTAAAAAGTAATTTTTTGGGTTTATCATTTTTACTCCAAAATTCTTCAATACTATTTTTTAAAGCTTGAATATAGAGAGGCTGATCATAATAGCTTCCAATAAATCTCAAAGAAGGAACCCAACGCCATTGTCGAAGTTCTATAGCAACTGCATCAAAAGTAGAACCAGTTGTGGCAGCACAATACTGAGGGTAAAGAGGCAAGACAATAATACGATCACAATTTTGATTTCTTAAATTATTCAAACCCTCTGCAATACTCGGATTGCCATATCTCATGCCAATATCAAAAATTAAATTGGGATATTTTTTTTCTAATTGCTTTTTAATCAGATTTTTTTGCTTTTGAGTGTAAAGCAATAAGGGTGAACCATCATCGGTCCAAACAGATTGATAAGCTTTCGCAGATTTAGCAGGTCGGGTTCGAAGAACAATTCCATTTAAAATTAACCACCAAATGGCTTTGGGAGTTTCAATCACTCTGCCATCACTTAGAAATTGTCGAAGGTATGTTCTAAGCGAAGGAGCGGTTGGTTCATCTGGCGTTCCTAAATTAGTTAGAAGTATGCCCGTCTTCAGACCAGATCCATGAATATAAAGCTCGTTGCCTTTGAAGTTTGCCATTGAAAAAAAGTACGTTTTTTAGGCTAATTTAGTTCTAATTTGGTCGATAAAAAGGTGAATATTGGTCTCAGGTGTGATTTTTTGTACTCCATGATCTAGACTAGCAATCCACCCAGCTCTCTGACTGACATCATACGATTTGCATAAGTCGATGTACTCCTCCAAAGCTGAGAGAAAATCAGATTTTTCTGGAATTGTTAAAAGATCATTGGAAAAGTTTCCTTGAAGGGATAAATGGGTTTGAGAGAGCTCCTGGAAAATATTGTGCTGAGTTCCCAGAACCGTTAATTGCAAATTTGATATTTTTTTTAGAAGCTCGAATTTATTAGGAGATATATTTTTTGTAAAATAACCGATCTGGTTGGGATATTGATCAGCTATTAGTTTAATAAAAGGAAGACAAAAGTCTTGGAATTCTTGATCAGTTAATTGATTAGCCTCCGTATCAAAAATCATCAATAAGTCGATGTCATTTTGAAATTGAATAGCAATATTTTTTTCAATGAGACTCTGTAAAACAGGAAGAGCTTGTTCAAATAAATTATCTGCAATGGAATTATTGCGAATAGCAAAATGATAAAGGGTAATCGGACCTCCAGTAAAACCAATCAGAGATTTAATTGAGGGAAGGGCAGAGCGAATATTTTGAAGTGCTTGATGTTGAAATTGAATATATTCTTCAAAGGCAGAAATTTGTATATTATCTAACATAGATTTTGTCAAATTTTTTTCAAAGACTGGACCGGGACTAAACGATAATTCCATCCCTAAAAAATCTAATGGAAAAAGAATGTCGCTAAATAAAATCGCTGCATCAAAATCAAACTCTTGAATCGGACCTAATGTGACCTCACAAGCAAGATCAGGTTCACGACAGAGTTGTTCAAAAGTATATTTTTGTTTGAGCTGTTGATAATGACTGTGATACCGACCAGCTTGGCGCATCATCCATATAGGAGGAATAGACTGCTCTTTCCTATGTAAAGCATTATGAAAAGAATGATTATAAATAGGAGACAATATCTCTTGCTCCGTACGTGATAATATAATCTGCTTTTGCTCGACTAAAGACTTGCAGAGACTCTATTAACAGATCAGGATATTTACCCAACCCTTGGGAGTCTAATAGCTGCAAACTTGCAAATTCTCCACTGACTTGATAGGCGCCTGTAGGAAGAAGTGTTTCGGCCTTAATATCTTGAATTAAATCAATAGAGGTCATTCCTGGTTTGACCATTAAATAATTAGCTCCTTGAGCAGCGTTTATAATCGAGCTTTGAATCGCCTTTGTGCGATCACTAACGGGGAGTTGGTAAGAAGAACGATCATATCCTTTGGGAGTAGAATTAGCCGCTTCTCGGAAAGGGCCATAAAACCCACTTTTAAACTTAGTTGAATAGCTCATAATCTGAGCAGAATGAAATTCATTCTCACTAAATACTTTTCTTAAATATTGTGTGGTATCTTTCATCATATCGCTCGGAGCAATGATATCCGCACCCGCCTCCAGATATGTATTGGCAGCCAGACCTAAAGCATAATGTGTTTGAGGTAAATTAATTTTTTTATTTTGAGAGATACCACAATGTCCATCTGGGGTAATAGAACATAGGCAAGTATCAATTAACAAAGTTAGATCTTTTTTAAAATGATTTTTTAGGGAACGAATAACTTCATAATGAAAACTAAAATCCTCTGGGAGTTTTTGTTTTTCTTTGGGAACTATAAATAAAAGAAAATTTCGAATTCCTTTTTTCAAATCTTTTTCTACAGATCGAAGAATGGCGTTATGAGACCAGCTATAGTTTTCTCCTAAGCCCTTAATTTTTTTTGGAGATTTAAGCCTTTGATCCACAAAGATTGGTTGAATTAATATTTGTTTGGAGAGTTTATTTGTTTTTCTAATTGGAAAATAAGTTTTCATTTAAGCTCGTATTTTTTAAAGTCTTCATAGCTAAGATATACATTTAATTGTTCTTTAGGAATAATTTTAGAGATTTCTTGATAAGTATTGCCTGGCCCACAAGCATTCTTTTTATTCAAGATATCTGGACGAAGTTGAATAGCTAATTTAAAGGCTGAATAACTCATCCAATAAAAACTCTCCGCAAGAAAAAGATTATCAATCGTCTGTTCATTCA
>JBJKYU010000033.1:0-7702 GCA_045560885.1 Alphaproteobacteria bacterium | reverse complement strand
ATAATTCCAACAATTCCGATGTGCCATTTCTTATCAAAAAAGAAATTTATGTTTTTATCTTCAGACTCTTTTAAATTGATTGATTTGACAATCTTAGTTTGAATATTTTGACGATTTTGATTATGAGACTCTATAATTTGAGCTAGCTGAAGTGCCTGATGAATATTATCTGATGAGAGAATATTAAATCCTAACAAGGATTCTCCCATTCTGCCACCAGCATTAATTCTAGGTCCTAGAATATATCCTAAATGATATTCAGATATTTTTTGTTTAATTTTAGATTGATTAATTAGTGTTTGTATCCCCTTGTTTACATTATCTGAATTTATAACTTTCAAACCTTGTTTAACAAAACTTCTATTAATCTCGGATAAGGGGACTAGATCACAGATGGTTGCTAATGCGACTAAATCTAAATATTGAAGAACATCCACATTAGGAAAAATATTTTCATTTTTTAAAAAAACCATTACCAAAAATGTTAAAGCAGTTGCACATAAATCATCTAAATTAGAGTGGTCATTTGGCGTCTTCGGGTTAACCACAATAGCCTGATCAAAAAAAACTTCACATTCATGGTGGTCAATAATCATTACTTTTCCACCTTTGTTGATAATATATTCTTGTTCTTTGAAGTTGTTACTTCCACAATCAAGCACAAGAATATTTGGGCTAAAAGTTAATATTTTATCTATGGCATCTTGATTAAGTCCATAGCCCTCATTTAGTCGATTAGGGATATATACGTTTACCTCTATGCCAAATTGACTTAGAAATTTTTTACATATAGCCGCGGCGCACGCGCCATCTACATCATAATCAGAAAATATAGATATCGTGTTATCAGATTTAACTTTTTCAAAAAAAGGAATTGATTTATCTATATTAGAAAGTTTGGTAATTTTTGTAATTGATAAATTTTCTTTTAACTTAGAATTAATAAATTTTGAAATACTTTTTATATCACGATTTATTAATAGTCTTGAAAGAAGTGTAGATATGTTATTTTTTTGAGCTAATTGAAAAATTTCATCTTCATTTGGATTTAAAAAAGCACTTTGCCATTTCGCTCCTTGAAAACTAGGATTAGTACTCAAGTTGTTTTATATTAAAATTGTGTTCACCGTTAATATGTCTAATAGTTCCTGTTTTAGATCTCATCACGATTGAATGTGTTTCGGCATAATCTTTTGTAATTTTTATTCCTTTGAGCATTGTTCCATCTGTAACTCCTGTTGCAGAAAACATGATATCTCCGCTTGCTAAATCTTTTAAACTATAGATCTTATCTAAATCAGTAATTCCTGTTTTTTTTGCTCTCATTACTTCATCATCATTATTAAATAAAAGCTTACCCTCGATACTTCCTCCAATACACTGAAGAGCAGCTGCAGCTAAAACACCCTCTGGAGCGCCCCCTATTCCATAATACATGTCTATGTTACTAGAATTAATCACAGAGGATATAACTGCACTTACATCCCCATCACCAATCATCTTTACTCTTGCTCCAGTAGATCTGATAACCTCTAAAGAGTCTTTATGACGCTCACGATCTAAAATACAAATTACTAAATCCTCCACATTTACTTTTTTGTATTTAGCTAATTCTTGAATATTCGATTTTAAACTTTGTTGTAATGAAATTACTTGATTGTCTTGCACATTTGCTGAAATTTTTTCCATATAAACATCTGGGGCATTTAAAAACCCGCCCTCTTGAGCAAGGGCAATAACGGCCATAGCATTTTCACCGCCATTAGCGGTTATAGTAGTGCCCTCTAAAGGATCTAAGGCTATGTCAACTTTTGGACCTCCAAGACCAACCTCTTCTCCGATATAAAGCATTGGCGCCTCATCTCTTTCACCCTCCCCAATGACTACTTTGCCAGAGATAGTAAGCGAATTGAGACAATTCCTCATAGCATCAACAGCGGCTTGATCGGCTGCTTTCTCATCTCCACGTCCTATAAATTTGGAAGCTGCTAAGGCTGCGAATTCAGATACTCTTACTAATTCAATAGCAAGATTTCTATCCAATATTTTCCTCTATTCTGATAACTGAAATTTCTTTTTTAATAAAGGAGGTCTTTCTCAAATTTTCAGTAACTGAATTAATCTTATCTACCCCGGCAGGGTCAGAAATAATAACTATCGGCACAGTTTTTTCATTAGAAGTATTTAATTGTATAATTGATTTAATAGAAATTGATTTTTGAGAAAATATTTGAGCTATTGATTTTAAAACTCCAACCTTATTCGAAACAGACATTCGAAGGTAGTAAGGTCTTTTTCGTTCAGATCGATCAACAAATTTTGATTTCGGCATAGAGGAGTATTTTTTTACAAAAACTCCATTTGCCTCATCATGAGAAATAAATCTTTTTAAATCAGAAATTATTGATGTTGCCGTCGGGTAGCCACCTGCGCCTTTTCCAACTAGGCTAGTTTTAATAAAACTATCACCTTCTAAAGTGATTACATTTTCTTCAAAATCAGTTTTGGCTATAAGACTATTTTCAGGAACAAAACATGGTGCAACTGAAGAGTAAAATTTAGAATTACTATCGCGCTCAGTCAAAGATACTAGTTTTAATTTATAGCCTAATTTTAAACCCTGTTCTAAATCAATTAATTTAATGTTTTCAATACCATCGTAATTAATATCTGAAAAAGAAAACTTATTGCCAAAAGATAAATTTGATAAAAGGACCAGTTTATGAGTAGCGTCTCTTCCAGATAGGTCAGCACTAGAGTCTTGTTCTGCAAAACCATTTTTTATGGCCTCATTAAGAGACTCTTGAAAGCTAATTTTATTGTCATACATTTGAGAGATTATGTAATTTGTGGTACCATTAAAAATTCCATAAATTGAATTAACCTTAGAAGGAAGTATGCTTTGTTCTATTGACCTTACTACGGGAACTGCCCCAAGCACTGCTGCTTCAAACCCAAGAAAAAGTTTCTGATTATCAAAATCAGCA
This sequence comes from Alphaproteobacteria bacterium, assembly GCA_045560885.1. GTDB lineage: Bacteria > Pseudomonadota > Alphaproteobacteria > HIMB59 > HIMB59 > HIMB59. The sequence goes on along the minus strand of JBJKYU010000033.1, from coordinate 4,715 downwards.
AAGAATTTATTTCCATTTTCAGCTAGTTGAGCTTTATTTGCAGTAATTAAAGAAATATTTTTTTTAATACAATATTTATAAAGATTGTTGATGTAACTTCCCGTTCCCCCAATAGTTTCGATGATAACATCTGGCTTAGCATAATTCTCTAGGTCAGAAAAATGACTAACCCATTTATATTTCTTAACGTTAAAATTTCTTTTTTTAGACTTATTTTTGGCGCCTAAAGCAACAATCTCAAATTTGCATCCATTTAAGATATTGTTATTTTTTTCCAGGAGCTTCACTACGTGCGAACCCACAACACCAAGTCCAAATATAGCTATTCTAATTTTGTTCATTTTGGGACTTTAAAATTTCTTCTTTTCTAATATTACTCTTTTCATTGAATTCCTCTAATTCTTTTTTTTTCTCAAGGAGATTTTGATCAAAATTTTGAAAAGATCGTTCACAGGATAGAGTGAAAAGTGAGAAAAAAATCAGTAAAAAGGTAGATAAAAAATTATCTTTTAGAAAACTGGAAGCTACGTCTGGCTTTTGCTCTACCATATTTTTTGCGTTCAACTGTTCTTGAGTCTCTGGTTAAAAAGCCATTCTTTTTCAAAGGGTCTTTAGTATTAGGGTCGATGAGAGTAAGGGCCCTGCTAAGACCATGTTTGATAGCACCCGCTTGACCGGATAGACCTCCGCCCAATACTGTTATTTTTAGATCAACAGAGTCAGACTTCTTTGCCACTTCAAGAGGTTGATTAATAATCATTCTTAAAGCTTTATCTGGAAAGTAGTCTTCAATTTTCTTTTTATTGATTGTAATGTTACCTGTTCCGTTTGATACCCAAACTTTTGCGATAGATTCTTTTCTTCTACCTGTGCTGTATACTTGATTAGACATTAATTAAATTCTTTCTATTTTGTGATTTAAAATCAATAGGTTTTGGATTTTGTGATTCATGTGGATGATTTGAGTCCTTATACAGTTTTAAATTATTTTTCATTAAATCTCTAAATAAAGGAGAATTTGGTAGCATGCCTTTGATGGCTTTTTTGATTATATCTTCAGATTTATTTTTTTCTTTAAGTTTATCCGGGGTAATTTCTTTGATACCGCCAGGGTGGCCTGTGTGTTTATAATATTTTTTGTCTGAATTTTTATTACCAGAAAATTTAACTTTATCTGTGTTAACAATAATAACTCCATCACCCACAGGTAGATTAGGAGAAAATTGAGGCTTATTTTTACCTTTTAGAATCAAACTAACTCGAGATGCAAGTCTTCCAACTGAGATATCGGTGGCATCTAATACATGCCATTCTTTTTTAAATTCAGATTTTTTTAGGGTTGTTGTTTTCACGATAGGGGGAATATAAGTAAAATGATTAAAAAATCAAGAAATATAGTAAAAAATATACAAATTTAAGAAAGCTAAAAATATCAACCTAAATTATAGAAAATAAACATTTTTTGGACTTTTGGTCGGGGGTACTGGACTTGAACCAGCGACCTCACGCCCCCCAGACGTGCACTCTACCAGACTGAGCTAACCCCCGTTTAATTGGATTTCTTTAAAAGACCCAGCAGATCTCTCAATTCAGAAATAACACTATCATTTAATGTATTTTTTTTAACCTTAGAATTAGAGAAATATTCGTTAACTCCATCAAGTGTTAATTTTTGTACATCCACTAACTCTTTAATCTTCTTTAATAATAATAGATTTTCGTAATTATAAAGACGGTGACCTGAGTGAGTTCTCAAAACTTTTAGTTTTGAAATTCTGGATTCCCAAAAACGTATAGTATGTTTTTGTTCATTTAAAATTTGGGCTATCTCATCAATATTATAAAAGTTTTTATTCATAAATCTAAATTTTTCGATTTTTTAAAGCTTATCACTTTACGGGATTTAATAACATGTTCCTCTTTGGTTTTTGGATTTCTACCAAGACGACTATTTTTATAATTAATCTTAAATGAACCTAAAGAGCTTATATTTAGATCAGAAGTAATAAGAGAATTAGCCCAAAGATTTAAAATTAAATCAATTTTTTTGTAAGCAATAGTGTATGCAATGCCAAACTCTTCAGAAAGCTGTGCTGCAAGATTTTCTCTAGTAATTTTAACTTGAGACATTTGATTTGATTTTATTTAATAAATCAGATTTTAAGCATTTTAAACCAAACTCAATTGCATTCGCAAAGGCATGGCTGTCTGCATTTCCGTGACTTTTAATTACAATGCCATTAACCCCAATAAAAATACCACCATTAAAATTTCTGGGGTCTATAGAGTTTTTAAAATCTTGAAATTTATTTTTTAAAAGAAAAGATAAAATTTTTGCATATAGAGATGAGGTGAGGCTTTTTTTTAGAGAGTCAGTAATAAACTTGGATACTCCCTCTGCTGTTTTAAGGGCTATGTTTCCAGAAAATCCATCAGTAACAATTACATGATTAGAAGTATTTGTGATTTCATTAGCCTCAACAAAACCTTGATAGTTTATTCTCTTTTCATTTTTTAATAGGTCATGGGTTTGTTGGATCAGATTATTTCCTTTCATTTCCTCTGATCCGATGTTCAAGAGAGCCACTTTACATTCAACATCAGGATACAAAACCTGATAATAAGTACTACCCATGATTGCAAAATCTAATAAGTTTTCAGCTGTGCATTCTGAGTTTGCACCCAAATCTAAAAAACAAACTGGATGATTTTTTGAGGGAAATAGCGATGCTATAGCTGGTCTAGATATATTTTCAATTGTTCTTAGATAGACTGTTGCATAAGCCATCATGGCACCAGTATTGCCAGCAGAAATAGTAATTTCATTATCATTATCCTTAAGCTCAGCAATTGCATTTGACATTGAACTTTTTCGATTATCTTTTTTTAGTGCCTCGCTTGGTTTCAAATCTGGAGAAATATAATTTTCTGATTGTACCCAATCAGATTTTTGAAAAAGACTAGAGAATTTTCTTGAATATTGTAACTGAAATTCTTTGGTAGAATGTAATTTAAAGTGTATTGAAGGATTTTTTGAAAGAGCAATCATTGCTCCCTCTAAAACTGAGCCTGGTGCAAAATCACCCCCATGAAGGTCAAGATTGATTACATGTTTATTCATAGATTATTTAGTATTGCTTTAAATACCCTTATACCTTATTTGTCTTAATAATGAATATATCAAAAAAATTCATATTACTCATATTTCTATTGTTCAGTTCCGCTTTCATTTCTTGTTCTAAAGATCTTCATTTTTCAGGTATTTCTGAGAATAGTGTAAATGAGATTTTACAAAATTATCAAAATAAGAACTATTCAAAAGAGGATGTTATTAACATTATTGGATCCCCACTTGTCACTGAGGACTCTGATAATCTGTGGATTTATCGTATGGAGAAAGAACAAGGTAACGCTACCTTTAAAAAATCAATCTACAACAAGACCTTAAAACTTCGATTTAATGCGAATGTTTTAAGGTCTGTTGAAGAAATAAATTTAAATTAAATAATATTTAAATGGACAACGATCGAAAGTAACAAAATAGACACAATATTTGTTATTTTAATCATCGGGTTGACAGCTGGTCCAGCTGTATCTTTATAAGGGTCACCGACAGTGTCACCAGTAACTGAGGCCTTATGAGTTTCACTACCTTTTCCACCTAAGTTTCCATCTTCAATATATTTTTTGGCATTATCCCATGCACCGCCACCCGCAGTCATTGAAATGGCTACAAAGAAACCAGTGATAATAACACCAATAAGCAAAGCGCCTAATGTCTGAAAGGCAGTATTTACACTACCTGTAAGCCAATATATTCCAAAGAAAACCACAACAGGAGAAAGTACGGGTAAAAGAGAAGGAATAATCATCTCTTTAATTGCAGACTTTGTCAAAATGTCAACACATCTGCCATAATCAGGCTTTTCCTTGCCGGTCATAATACCTTTTTTTTCTTTAAACTGTTGACGCACTTCTACAACAACTGATCCAGCAGCTCTACCTACAGCAGTCATACTTAAAGCACTAAACAAAAATGGAAGTAGTCCGCCTAGAAGAAGACCAATAATGACGTAAGGTTCAGAAAGATCGAAAGATACATTAAAAGCATCGTTGCCAGTTAGTTCACCAAAGTATTTTAAATCTTCTGTGTAAGCTGCGAATAAAACTAAAGCTCCTAATCCAGCAGATCCAATTGCATACCCTTTTGTAACCGCTTTAGTTGTGTTTCCAACAGCATCTAGGGCATCGGTAACAGTTCTAACTTTTTTTGGAAGACCGGCCATCTCAGCTATACCTCCTGCATTATCTGTTACTGGTCCATAAGCATCTAAAGCAGTAACCATTCCTGCTAAAGCAAGCATGGCAGTAACTGCAATAGCTATACCGAATAAACCAGCAGTAGCATAAGTAACCCCAATGCCAACTACGATAATAAGAACGGGAACAGCGGTAGATTCCATACCCATGGCCAAACCTTGAATAATATTTGTTGCATGTCCAGTTTGAGAAGCCTTAGCAACACTTCTTACAGGTCTGTATTCAGTACTGGTGTAATATTCAGTTATAAACACCAATGCAAGAGTGATGATTAAACCGTAAACAGCACATAAAAATAAGTCCATTCCAGTGTAGTAATTTTGACCGATTACCACCCATTGATCGAAACCGATATAATATGATGTAAGAACCGCAAATAAAATGATTGATATAAT
>JBJKYU010000032.1:0-8065 GCA_045560885.1 Alphaproteobacteria bacterium | reverse complement strand
GGTGCCGAAGAGTATGGTATCGGAACCGCCTCTTTGGTTGCTATGGGCTGTATTATGGTTCGACAATGTCATTCTAATACTTGCCCCGTAGGTGTTTGTACACAAGATGAAAAACTAAGAGAAAAATTTGGAGGCACTCCAGAAAAAGTTATAAATCTTTTTTCTTTTGTTGCTGAAGAAGTCAGAGAAATTTTAGCCTCTTTAGGTTACACCTCTCTTAAAGATGTAATTGGCAAAACAGAGTTACTATCTCAAGCACACTATGGTTCAAGTGATTTAGACAACCTAGATCTTAATCCTATTCTTACAAAAATTGATGATGGCAAAATATATGACTATCACTCAGAAAAGTTTAGAAATGAAGTTCCTAAAACCCTTGATGATTTATTTGAAAAAGATGGAAAGCAATTTATTGAATCGGGTCAAAAAATTGAATTAACTTATAATATTCAAAATACCCTGAGAACCATAGGAACGAAAATTTCCTCTTTCATTACAAGAAATTATGGCATGAATAATTTATCTGATGACCACGTTACTTTAAAATTGAGAGGCTCTGCAGGACAATCCTTAGGTGCATTTGCTGTAAAAGGTCTTACTTTAAGAGTTTTTGGCGATGCAAATGATTATGTTGGAAAAGGTCTTTCTGGTGGAAAGATTATTGTTCAACCAAGAAGTTCATTTTCTCAACCAAGCCATGAAAATGTCATAATTGGAAACGTGACTTTGTACGGCGCTACTGCTGGGACTCTGTATGCGGCAGGTCAAGCGGGTGATAGATTTTGTGTCAGAAATTCAGGAGCCTTAGCTGTAGTTGAGGGATGTGGTGCTAATGGATGTGAATATATGACTGGTGGAAGTGCGATTATACTCGGAAGTATCGGGGATAATTTTGGTGCTGGTATGACTGGAGGTTCAGCTTTTATTTATTCAGAACAAACAAACTTATTAGAAATGATGAACAAAGAAAATATAGATACCTATCAAGTTATGGATGAAAATTGGAAAAACTATCTATTTAAAATTTTAGTTGATTTCAACAAACAAACAAAGTCTAAGAGAGCATCTTTCATTATTGAAAACTTCGATCAAGAAATTTCTAAGTTTGTTCATGTTGTTCCAGATGAGGTAATCGATAAACTAAGTTTTCCTGTAAAAGAAAACCATAAGATTGCTTAAATATAAATAGAAATACTCCTCAAACTTAAAGAGTCGGACATACTATGATCAGCATTCTTAATAGTTACATTTATCAGCTTTGGAAATTTCTTGCTTTTATAAAAATGATCATTGTAATTGTGTGGAACGGTTAAATCTTCACTGCCGTGAAATAAGATTACTTCTCCCTTGTAAGTTTTATTTAAATTTTTAATTAAATAACCTTCACTATTTAAAAATAAATTAGGTGAATATTTATATATGAAATCATCAGTTACTTTTTTTTCAACCAATTGATTTGATTTAATTTTTTTTTTGTCTTTCGTAGATAATTCTTTCCATAGTAAATCAACTGTGAAATCTGGGGCTGGTGCAATTCCAATAAGTTTTTTTACTTTGGTTGGATAATAAAGCGCGTAGAGCATAGCAACCCATCCGCCCATGCTACTTCCAATCAAAATTGGATTTTCAATTTTTAAATATTTTAAAAGATCTTTTAAGTTTTTAAACCAATCCCCAATCCCAAAATTCTCAAAATCTCCATTTGATTTGCCATGACCTTGAAAATCAAAGCATAGAAATGACATTTTTTTTCTTCGGCAGTAATTATTGAAATATGTGGACTTTTTTCCATTCATGTCAGACAACAAACCATGAATAAATACGAGACTTTTTTTGCTTCTTTTGTAATATCTATAAGCTATTTTGGTATTGCCTTTTAAAAAGTAATTTAATTTTGACACTTCAAAAGAATATAAAAAAGCTTGTATGTTTACAAATTATTCCTTCTATGGGTATCGGGGGAGTTGAGACAGGTGTAAGAAATATTGCAGAATATTTACATAAAAAAAAGATAAGTAATTATATTTTATGTGAGTCTTCAAAGAAAAATTTGAAAAGTGACAATCTCGACATTATTTACTTAAAAAATTTAAGCTTCAAAAACCTTCTTGACCAAAAACTTATAAAAATATTTATAAAAAATCTAATCAAACAAAAAAAAATTAATTTAGTTCATATTTCCTCAAGGGCACCTGCTTTTTTTCTCATTAAATTTTTAAAAAAACTAGATGTCAAGATAGTTACAAGTGTTCACAATAAGTACAAATCAGAAAATTTTTTGAAAAGATGGTACAATAATCATTTATTGCGAGGTGATCACATCATTTTCAATTCTTATTTTGTTCGTGGTAGCTATGAAGGTTTATTATTGCCTCATATGAGTTCATCAGTTATAAGCAGGGGTGTAGATATAGCTCATTTTAAATCAAAAAAAACTCCAAATAGTAAGAAAAATTATCTTTTTGTTCCTTCTCGTATATCTAGCTGGAAAGGCCACGATCTATTGTTAGATTATTTTTTACAATTCCCCAAAAAATATAAAGAAAAATATAAATTATTGTTTATTTCATCTCATATCTCAAATGATGAAATCAATATAGACAGAATTATTAAAAAAAATGATTTAAGTAATAATATAGAATTTATTAAGCCTACTCTGGATATAAAAAAAATATATGAACTAAGTTCTTTAGTAATTAATATCTCTATTAGGCCTGAGGGCTTTGGAAGAACAGTATCAGAAGCTTTATCTATGTCTTGCCCTGTTATTGCCCCCAATATGGGTGGCACAAAAGAGCAACTTGAAAACTTTAATCCCAAACTTTTATTTGATATCAGCAGCTTTAAATCATTTTTTAAAGCTTTTGAATATGCACTTAATAATCATAAAGGAGTTTCAAAAAACGCAAGAAACTTTGTCAAAGAAAATTATAGCGCAGATTTAATGTGTAAAAATACATTAAAGATTTATCAAAATTTAATCAATTGATGAATATTCTTGTAATTAAACATGGTTCTTTAGGGGATATCTTTCTTTCGGTAGGTGCCATTCAGAGCATCAGACAACATTATCCAGATGCGAAGTTGTTTCTTTTAACACAATCTAATTATAAAAATATTCTAAATAAGTTTCCCGAAGTTGATACGATCTTAGAGGATAACAGGGACCATATTATTTTATCTATTTCAAAGATATTAGGATTTGTTAATAAGCATCAAATAAACTTAATTATTGATTTACAAAATTCTTCGAGAACACAGTTTTATAATTTTTTTATTAAGTATTTTACCAAAGCTAAAATTTTATCTGCAAGAAAATTTTCAACATATGCTTACAATCAAAAACCACTTGGCCTTCAACACATTACAGAAAATCATAAAGATCAATTAAGCAAAATTGGAATTAATGAATATCAAATTTCCAATTTAAATTGGATGATAAAAAAAAATAACGTTATTGAAAAAAAGCCTTATATAATTTTTATACCTGGTGCTTCTAAATCAGGAGAATATAAAAGATGGCCAATTAATAATTATGGAGTAATAGCTAATTATTTAGCTAACAAGAATTATGATATTTATCTTACTGGCTCTAAAATTGATGAGGATGTAATTAATGAAATTATAAAAATATGTCCAACTGCAAAAAATAAGATCGAAGAGTCAAAAATTGATGATTTTTATGACTTATGTCTTAATTCAAGCCTAATTATATCCAATGATACCGGACCAGCTCATATTGCCGGATTAACTAATCAGCATTTAATATGGATAGCAAATGATAATAAAATTTCATTTTCTTGCCATCCTTTAGGTAAAAATGTTCATAGAATTAAATCAAAAAGCGTTAAAGATATTCATACAGATCAAGTTATTCAAAAAATTGATAACATCCTAAAATTTTAGTATTTACAATTTGCCATTGTTTGCTAATAATCCTGGTAATGATTTTTAAACCAACTCAAAAAGGCTTATCTTTTTGTTAATCTCTTCTTTGCTTCTTTTACAATAATATTTTGAATAGACCTTTTAATAAAAATTTTAATTTTCGAGGCAAACGAGATCTCCATAAAATAAACAATTTCATTTCCGCTACTGAGGTCAGAGTAATTCTTGATGATGGTGAGCAATTAGGTGTTATGACAAAAAATGAAGCGATCGATATCGCTAAAGGACGTGGTTTGGATTTGGTTGAAATTGCCCCAAATAATAAACCTCCTGTTTGCAAAATAGTAGATTATGGAAAATTCAAATATCAAGAACAAAAAAAGAAAAATGAGGCAAAAAAAAAGCAAAAAGTCATTGAAACAAAAGAACTGAAATTAAGACCTGGTACGGGCGACCATGATTATCAGGTTAAAATAAAAAATGCTCAAAAATTTCTAAAAGAGGGCAACAGAGTTAAATTCAGCCTTCGTTTCAAGGGTAGGGAGATGGAACACTCAAATTTAGGTATTGATATGCTTAAAAGAGTCAAGAGTGACCTTGATGAGTTAATTCGAGTAGAGATGGAGCCTAAAATTGAAGGAAGACAAGCCTTCCTTGTAGTTGCGCCAAAATAGATTTGATGTTATAAAACGCATCTAATTGGTTGAAGAGGCTAAAGGGTATGCCTCAAGACTCAAAAATTAACTAACTTACTTAAGGAGATAAAATGCCCAAACTAAAAACAAAAAGCAGCGTCAAAAAACGCTTCAAAACTTCCTCTACTGGAAAACTTGTCGTGGGTAATGTAGGCAAAAGACATGGAATGTCTAAACGCACTAACTCATTTATTAGAAGCTCTAAAGGAACTAGAGTTTTATCAAAATCTGCATCGATTATTGTTGAATCAATGATGCCGTATGGAAAATAGTTAGGAGAGGATTGAAAAATGCCAAGAGTTAAAAGAGGTGTAACAGCTAGAGCAAAACATAAAAAAGTTTTTGAATTTACAAAAGGCCACCGTGGACGTCGTAAAAATGTTTATCGTGTAGCAACACAAAGCATGGATAAAGCACTTCAATATGCTTATCGTGATCGTAGAAATAAAAAAAGAGATTTTCGTGGACTATGGATACAAAGAATTAATGCTGGTGTTCGTGAGCATGGTTTAACCTATGCTAAGTTTATTGATGGACTGAAAAAAGCTAATATTGAGATTAACAGAAAAATATTATCTGAAATTGCTTTTCATGAGCCCGCACAATTTAAGTCAATAGTCGAAAAAGCGAAATCAACCTTAGCTAGCTAATTTATACAATGGACATTAATCAAGTCCTAAAAGATGCTTCAAAAGAAATAGAGCTAGCAAATTCGCAAGCAGATATACAGAACTTAAAAGTATCGTACATAGGTAAAAAGGGAAAAATTACTGAGCTTCTTAAATCTTTAAAGGATTTATCCTTAGAAGAAAAAAAAACTATAGGAGCTCAGATTAATTCTATAAGAGATAAAGTAGACACTCTAATAAAAGAAAAATTATTAGAAATTAAAAAAAATGAAATAAACTCTAAACTCTTAAATGAGTCAATCGATATTACTTTTCCTCCACCAACTAGTTTAGACTCAAAAGTTCATCCAATTTCAAAAACATTGGATGAGGTTATTCGTATATTTGGATCTATGGGATATTCTGTTGCTGAAGGACCTGATATAGAAACTGACTTTTATAATTTTTCTGCATTAAATATTCCCGAAGATCATCCCGCTCGTGAAATGCAGGATACTTTCTACATTGAAGATCAAGACGAAGAAAATAAACCTTTTGTCTTAAGGACTCATACTAGTCCAGTTCAAATTAGAACAATGCTAAGTCAGGAACCTCCTATTAAAATTATAGCTCCAGGTAGAACTTATCGTTGTGATTCAGATGCTACTCACTCTCCCATGTTCCATCAAGTTGAGGGATTATTTATTAGTAAAACTGCCAATATGAGTGACTTAAAAGGAACATTAATCGAGTTTTGCAAACAGTTTTTTGAAATTCAGGATTTAAAAGTTCGATTTAGACCCAGCTATTTCCCTTTTACAGAACCATCAGCAGAAATGGATATAGCCTACCACGTTAAAAATAATTCTTTACATATCGGAGAGGGTGACAAGTGGTTGGAGATATTAGGCTGTGGAATGGTCAACCCTGTAGTTTTGGAAAATTGTAATATCGATAATTCAATATATCAAGGTTTTGCATTTGGCATGGGCCTAGATAGGATCACTATGTTAAAGCATGGTTTGACTGATATAAGGGCTTTCTTCAATGGTAATCTTAATTGGATAAACCAAAATGGTTTCGGGTTAGGAGATTATTAATGAAATTTAGTTATTCTTGGCTCCTTGATCATTTAGATACTAAATTATCTCCATCAGAAATAGCTGAAACACTTACTAACATTGGTTTGGAGTTAGAGAGCTTAACTGATTACAGTTCTTATGCTCAATTTGTAGTAGCTACAATAGTTGATTTTAAAAAACATCCTAATGCAGATCGATTAAATATTTGCACTGTGGAGAATGGGGAAAAAACTTTTCAAGTAATATGTGGCGCCCCTAACGTTAAAAAGGGATTGAAAGGAATATTTGCTACTGATGGAATGTATATTCCGGGCACTAATATAACATTAAAAAAAGGTAAAATTCGTGGTGAGGTGTCCGAAGGTATGCTCTTATCTGAAAGAGAGTTAAAATTAAGTGATGATCATGAGGGAATTATTGAAGTCCAAGGCAACCTACCTAATGGAACGGATGCAGTTACCGCTTTAGATTTAAATGACCCTATTTTTGAAATTGGAGTTACGCCTAATCGAGGAGATTGTTTGAGTGTTAGAGGAATAGCAAGAGACTTAATAGCCAAAGGTGTGGGCACACTTAAACCTATAAATATCAAGAAAACAACTAGCAAAGAATTTGAGAGCCCTATTTCTTGGTCAATTCAAAATGATGGAAATAGCTGTTCATTTGTAGTGAGTCGATACTACAAAGATATACAAAATTCAGTTTCGCCAGACTGGTTGCAAAAAAAATTGTTAAGCATTGGTCTGAGGCCTATCAATGCTCTTGTAGATATTACTAATTTTATAACTATGGATTTGGGCAGACCACTTCATGTATTTGATGCTGATAAAATTGGAAATAAATTAAATATGAGGTTATCTAATGATCAAGAAAAGTTATTAGCACTAGATAATAAAGAATATTCATTAAATGACACTACAACTGTTATTGCTGATAGTAAAAACCCATTAGCTATTGCGGGAATTATTGGAGGAAATGATAGTGGTTGTACTCTTGAAACTAAAAATGTTTTTTTAGAAGTAGCGGTATTTAATCCTTCCATGGTAGCAAAGACTGGAAGAAAGCTCGGAATAAATTCTGATGCAAGATATCGTTTTGAAAGAGGGTTAGACTTAGAAATGGTCAATGAGGGTTTAAATTACGCCACAAGTCTAATTCAAGATATTTGTGGGGGTTCATTTAGTAAAAAGACTCATGCAGGAGACTTAGATTTTATTAAGAGAAATATTTCATATAAATTCGACACTTTTGAAAAGGTTATTGGAATAGAATTATCTAAAAAAGATCAAATCAAGATTTTAAATAATTTATTTTTTGAAACTAAAGAAAATACAGACGGGACCTGTGATGTAACCATTCCATCGTGGAGAAATGATATCAATAAAAACATAGATCTTATTGAGGAAATAATACGAATTCATGGTTATGATAAAATAAAAACTAATAGCCCTTTATCTACATCTGATGAGCAAAAAAAGATTACAAACTCATCAATCAATAAAAAATATACAGTTATTAAAAAATTAAAAAATTCTCTTATATCTAATAATTTTGATGAAATTATAACTTTCTCTTTCCAATCCATTCAGGCCCATGAACTTTTAAAAGGTGATTTATCGCTAAAAATTTCTAATTCCATAAGTGACGACCATGCATTTATGAGAAGTTCTATGCTATTTAACCATCTAGAGTCTTTAGAGAATAATCGCAAAAAAGGACTTAATAAACTTTCTGTGTTTGAAATTGGACCAATATATAACAATTCAAAATCGCAAGAAAACATTCTTTTTGC
>JBJKYU010000031.1:0-8189 GCA_045560885.1 Alphaproteobacteria bacterium | reverse complement strand
TAGTGGTCCCTATTATTCGCAATGCAGAAAAATTATCGAATGCTGAAATTGAAAAAGAAATTATTAATTTAGCTACTAAAGCAAACTCTAATAAGTTAGCTATGAAAGATTTATCAGGGGGGACCTTTTCTATTACTAATGGAGGTGTTTATGGATCCATGATGAGCACCCCAATTATTAATCCTCCTCAAAGTGCAATTCTTGGAATGCATTCTATTATTGAGCGACCCATCGCTGTCAAAAATAAGGTTGTGATACGACCTATGATGTATACTGCGCTCAGTTATGATCATCGACTAATTGATGGTAAGCAAGCGGTCACTTTCTTAGTGAGACTAAAAGAAATTTTAGAAAATCCGAAGGTCGATTAATTTTTTAAAATATTATTTAGTACGAAATTCAAAATACCATCAGACTTATAATATTGTAATTCATTAATCGTATCTATTCTCAACGTACACTGTAATTCTTTCGTGGCGTCACCTTGTTTCAAAATTACAGATATTTTTTCAAGTGGCTTAATTTCAGAATGTAATTTGATATCAATCAGATCAGAGGATTTAATCCCAAGTTCCTGAATATTGGTGTTATCAAGTTGAATTGGAAGTACGCCCATCCCAATTAAGTTTGATCGATGTATTCTCTCAAAACTCTCTGCGATCACAGCTTTTATACCTAGCAACTTCGTTCCTTTGGCCGCCCAGTCTCTTGAGGAACCTGTGCCATATTCTTGGCCAGCAAAAACTACAATGTTTTCAGCTCTTTTTTGATATTCCATAGCCACTTCGTAGACACTCATTTGCTTTTTTTCTGGCTCCAGTATGGAATACCCGCCCTCTACATCAGAAAGAAGTTCATTTTTAATTCTGATATTGGCAAATGTGCCTCTAACCATCACTTCATGGTTTCCTCTTCTGGCACCGTATGAGTTAAAGTCTTTTTGTAAAATCTGTCTTTCCATAAAATAATCACCTGCAGGACTATCTTGTTTAATGGCCCCAGCTGGAGAGATATGATCAGTGGTTACACTATTTCCCAATAAGAGAAGAGGTCTAGCATTGTCAATATTTTGAATTTCTTTTTCATCTTCAGAGATAGTATCAAAGAAAGGCGGTTTTTGAACATAGGTAGACTCTTCTTTCCATTTATACAAATCCCCTTCCGAAGTTTGAATATTTTGCCATTCTTTTGGACCTAGAAGGGCATTGCTGTATTGTTGAGAAAACATTTCAGCGGAAACATGCTGACTAACAATAGAATTAATTTCCTCATTAGTTGGCCAAATATCTTTTAAGAATATTTCTTTACCCTCACTGCTAACACCTAAGGCATCCTTTGATAAATCAATATTGACAGTACCAGCCAAAGCATAGGCCACTACTAGTGGAGGTGAGGCAAGGTAATTAGCTTTCACATGAGGATTAACGCGACCCTCAAAATTTCTATTACCTGAAAGAACGGAGGCGACTGTTAAGTTATTTTCATTGATAGCATATGCAATGTCTGGATGGAGAGGCCCGGAGTTTCCAATACAGGTAGTACAGCCATAGCCAACTAGATGAAATCCCATTGCATCTAAATGTTTGGTTAAGTCTGATTTATTAAGATAGTCCGTGACTACTTTAGAGCCTGGAGCAAGAGATGTTTTTACCCATGGCTTGACTTGCATCCCAAGTTCGCTTGCTTTTTTTGCAACTAGTCCTGCTGCTACAAGAACATTGGGGTTCGATGTATTAGTACAGGATGTAATAGCAGCAATAACAACATCACCGTCAGTTAATTGGTAATTATGATTTTTTACTTCAGATTTTTTCGGGTCATCTTGTAATAGTTTTTGAAAATTTGCTGATACGCCGTTTAAATTAATTCTATCTTGAGGTCTTTTTGGACCTGCTAAAGATGCCTGAACTGAGCCGAGATTTAATTCAAGATGATCATTATATTCACTTAGATTATCCATCCAAAATCCTTGAATTTTGTTATATTTTTCAACAATTTCTACAAGGTCCTTATCTCTCGCTGTAAGATTGAGATATTTTAATGTTTCTTCATCCGTGGAAAAAAATCCACAAGTAGCTCCGTACTCAGGCGCCATGTTAGCAATTGTAGCGCGATCTGCTAAAGATAAGTTTTTGACACCCTCGCCGTAGAATTCGACAAATTTACCAACCACTCCTTTGGCTCTAAGCATTTCCACAACTGTTAAGACTAAGTCAGTTGCAGTAACACCCTCTTGAAGAATGCCATCTATTTTAAAACCCATAACTTCAGGAAGTAACATTGAAACTGATTGACCAAGCATCGCAGCTTCCGCTTCAATTCCACCCACTCCCCAGCCCAAAACACCTAAAGCATTAACCATGGTTGTGTGGCTATCTGTTCCTACAAGCGTATCAGGATATAAGTATTCACTTCCGTTTATAGACTTGCTCCAAACGACTTTAGATAAGTACTCTAAATTAACTTGATGACAGATTCCCGTTCCAGGTGGAATGACTCGAAAATTTTCGAAAGCTTGCTGTCCCCATTTTAAAAATTCATAACGTTCTTTGTTCCTTCCAAATTCCATATCCACATTTTTTTGAAAAGCATTTGGTGTTGCAAAATAATCAACCATCACAGAATGATCAATAACAAGATCCACTTGAGATAGTGGATTTACTTTTGCTGGATCTTTACCTTTAAGAGCTACTGCGTTTCTCATAGCGGCAAGATCAGCAACAGCAGGCACACCTGTAAAGTCTTGCATGAGTACACGAGCTGGAAGAAAGAATATTTCATGCTTTTCCTCTGGATTTTGTAAAACCTTTTCTATCAAATTTTTATTAACATCTTTACCATCTTCAAGACGCAATAAATTTTCTATGAGAATTTTTTTGGATTTGGGTAATTTTTGGATGGCTGGAAATTTTTCATGAAGTTTGGCAATGTTATAAAATGCATATTCCTTCCCACCTACGTTTAATGAGTCTAGGGTTTGTAAACTATCTAGTGAATTCATGAAGTAGTATTTATCATCTTATTAATAGTTTTTTTATGCATAATTTTAATCAATTACCGTTTAAATTTTTCTTTTAACAAGTCATATAATTTTTGAGCATCATAGCTTAATTCTCTCCCTGATCTCTTGATCAAACCCATGGTTCTAGTGACGGTTGGGTCAATTAAGGGCCGATATGACAAAAGCTTATGGTCCTTAGAAACAGCTAGTTTGGGAGCCAAAGTAATTCCTAAGCCCTGTTCAACCATATTTAAAGCCGAAGGGATGTGCCTTACTTCATAAGTCCATTCCAAGTCTTCTTTTTGTAGGGCTAACGCATTTTCAAAATAAATTCTACTGCCAGAACCTTTCCAAACTGAAATAAAATCTCTGTTTTTAATGTCTGATAATTTAATTTTTCTTTTCTTCTCCAACACATCGCCTTTAGGAAAAACCACAACATAGTCTTCAACAAACAAGTTTTCAAAACTAATCCCAGGCTCTTGAATGCCTGTAAAATTTATTCCAAAATCACATTCACCACCTAAAACACTATCAACGACATAATTTGATGATCGTTCAATAATTTGAACTTTGCATCGAGGCTCCATCTCTCTAAATATTTTCAGTGCAGGATAAATAATATTACTTAGAGCAGAATTTACTGCACCAATTTTGATAATTGATGGAAAATTATATTTTTCATTAAGAGTCTTTGTGGCAGTTTTGATAGCTTCAATTATACTTCTTGCTCTTTCATAGAAATTTCTTCCTGAATAAGATAACTGAACTTTTCTTGTTGTTCGGTCAAATAATTTTGTTCCTAACTCTTGTTCTAATTTTTGAATTCTTCTGGATAAGGCTGGCTGTGATAGATTTAAATTTGTTGCGGCTTTGGCAAAAGAATTAGTTTCTGTTAATTCAATAAATGCTTCTATATCACCAATTTCAATATTAATGCGCATCTAGCATTAATACCAAACTACAATTTATTTCAAACTGTTATTTTATCGCAAGAGTACCTTTTACTGCCTTTAACCAGCCATTATATAGGTACTTAACTTCTTTTTTGTGCAGTTTTTGAACAAACACTTTTTCACTTTTCCATTTATGAAAAATTTCATCCATACTTCCAAAAAGCCCTGATTGATAGCCTGCCAAATAAGCAGCACCTAAGGCAGTTGTCTCAATAATTGTTGGACGGTCAACATTCGTTTGAAGAAGACTACTTAAAAACTGAAGAAAAGACTCATTGTTAACCATTCCTCCATCAACTCTAATGACATTTATTTTCATGCCACTATCTTTTTCCATTGCGAGAAGTAAATCTTTGGTTTGATAGGCAACGCTATCAATGGCCGCTTTCACCATTTCTGGAATTCCAGTATTTCGCGTAAGACCAAATATAGAGCCCCGTGCCTCGCCGTCCCAATATGGCGCCCCTAATCCAGTAAAAGCAGGAACTAAATAAATCTTTTGAGTTGGGTCAGCTTGATTATACAAATCGTCAGTTTCACTTGCTGTGTTTATAAGTTTTAAAGAGTCTCTTAGCCACTGTACAGCTGCACCAGCTATAAAAATGCTACCCTCCAGTGCGTAGTAATTTTTATTATCAACACGATAGGCAATAGTTGAGAGAAGTTTGTTTTTAGACAGCTTAAGCTCTTCCCCTGTATTCATAATCATAAAACAACCTGTGCCGTAAGTAGATTTCACCGAACCGGCATTAAGACATGCTTGACCTATAGCGGCAGCTTGTTGATCTCCAGCTACACCACCAATTTTTATTTCTCCTCCAAATTTAGATGTAGTACCAAAATCATCAGCACAATTTTTTACTTCCGGCAAAATATGTTCAGGAATTTCAAATAATTTTAATAACTGAGAAGACCAAGTATTCTTTTTAATATCAAAAATCATAGTTCTTGATGCATTAGTAGCATCAGTTACATGACTTTTTCCTTCAGTTAAATTCCAAATTATCCAAGAGTCAATAGTCCCAAATAAAAGCTCACCTTTATCAGCAAGTTCTTTAGCTCCATTAATATTTTCTAATAACCATTTTATTTTTGTAGCGGAAAAATAAGAGTCAATGATTAGCCCAGTAATTTTTTGAATTTTTTCTGATAGACCTTGGTCTTTGAGTTTATTGCAGTACCCTGCTGTTCTTCTATCTTGCCAAACAATTGCATTGTATATGGGTTTGCCAGTTTTTTTATTCCAAACCACTACCGTTTCTCTTTGATTGGTTATTCCAATACTAAGTATTTCTTTGAAGGTGATTTTTGCTTTTTCTAAAACATCATTAACCGTATGATAAATAGTATTCATTATCTCCTCAGGATCATGCTCCACGCATCCATCTTTTGGAAAAAATTGCTTAAATTCTACTTGACTGGAGCCTTTTATCTCAAAATTTTGATCAAAAAGCATGGCCCTTGTTGAGGTGGTTCCTTGGTCAATGGATAAAATATATTTATTCATCTTAATTTCTTATTTTTCCTGAAATTATCTGATCGATTGTATTATGAATTTCTTTCGTATTAAACTTTATTCCAATCTTAGTTCGTCTGAACAAAACATCCTCAGCATTTTTGACAAATTCTTTTTCAATCAAATATTTTATTTCAAATTCATACAATGTTTCGCATATTTTGACACCTTTTCCATTAGCTTTATCTAAATACTTCAATACTTCTTTTCCAAGACTTCCATATGTATTTGTAATTCTATTTAAAGTTTCATTATCTAAGCGACTATCGTGAAGAGGGGTGAGCTCTTCATTGCCAGGCAAAACCTCATCATGCGTCCAGTGAAAAATTCTTTTATTATTATGACTATCAATTTGATCAACTAATTTTTCAGATAATTTTCTAAAAGTTGTAAGTTTACCACCAAAAATATTTATCAATGATTTTTCCTTAAGGTTTATATCAAGATGATAGTCACGAGTATTCTGTCTCGCACTTTTATTTTTTTCACTAATTAATGGCCTAACCCCTGCATATTTCCAGACAATATCATCTTTGCTTATCTTATTTTTGGAAAAATTATTAACACAGTCTAATAAATAACTTTCCTCTTCTGGAGTTATTTGGGGGTTAAAAGGACTATCCACCTCTAATTCTGTTGTACCAATCAGACTATACTTTTCTAAGTATGGAATAATAAATACTATTCTTCGATCTAATTGTTGAAGAATGTATGCATGACTCCCCTCATATAACTTATTTGTTACAATATGACTGCCTTGAACAAGTTTTATTTCGTAATTTGAAGTTTCATTGAAAACATTTTGGAAACTATCTAGAATCATTGGGCCAGAGGCATTTACTAAAATTTTTGAGCGTAAAGTTTTTCCATTGGATAGATTGATTTCCCATAGGCCATTCAATTTTTGAACTTTTTCAACTTTTGTATAATTATAAATTTCAGCACCACGATTTTGTGCATCTAGTAAATTCAAAAGAGTAAGTCGCGAGTCATCTATTTGCAGATCTGCATACTGATAACCGAATTTAAATTCATTAGAAATAAAACTATCTAATTGATTTAAATTTATTTTTTTTGATCTAGGAAACTTAGTCTCACCCGCTAAAAATTCATAAAGTTTAAGACCAATTTGAATAAGCCAACTGGGCCTTAATGAGGAGACATGAGGTAAAACAAAATCTAAAGGTTTAGAAATATTTTTTGCAATATGAAAAATTATTTCCCTTTCCCTAAGAGACTCTCGAACTAATTTAAATTCATAGTTTTCTAAATATCTTATACCTCCGTGTATTAATTTGGTTGACCAGGAAGAGGTTTGAGACCCAAAATCAAACTGTTCAGCCAATCCTACTTTATATCCGCGTCCCGTAGCATCTCTTGCTACGCCAGAACCATTAATTCCTCCGCCAATAATAAAAATATCAAACATGTTTAATCTTTTTAAATAATTGAAAAAAAAAGAAAATGTATAAGTAATGATTTTTATGAAAAATTTGTAAAATAAATCAAAAAAAGTTTGACATTTATCAAAATAACCATGATTAACACTTAAATGAAAAAAATTTTAGTTATTGGAGCGGGATCTTGGGGAACAGCTTTAGCCAATACTCTGGCTCATAACAATAAAAATGTATTTTTATGGACTGAAAAACAAAACGTCTCTGATCAAATCAATAAAACTAACATCAATAAAAAATATTTTAAAAAAATTTTACTTCATAAAAATATTTCATCTATATTTGGAAAAATTGATCCTAAACTATATAACTTTATTTTTTATGTACTGCCAGCCAAGGCTTTTGATAAATTTCTAAAAAACTATCTAATTAATAATCAAGTTAATAATTTTATTATTTGCTCGAAAGGTTTAGGTGAAAAAGGAGAGTTTGTTTCTGATTTAGCAAAAGAAAATTTGAGAATAAAAAATTTATTCATTTTATCTGGTCCTAGTTTTGCGGATGAGGTTATTTTAAATAAACCAACAGCTCTTAGTTTGGCGGGTAAAGGACAACATGAAATAATAGGTAAACTTTTTCAAAATTCGAACTTAAGACTTTATTATTCTAATTATATCAAAACATTAGAATTCCTAGGGATTTTAAAAAATATTTATGCCCTTGGTGCCGGAATAATAGATGCTTTAAATTTAGGAGAAAACGCTAAAGCTTCATATTTGACCAGATGCTTATATGAAATTAAATCAACTCTTAAGATAAAAAAATTAGATCAAGAACAATTATTTTCATTGGGTGGAGTAGGAGATTTATTCTTAACAAGCAATTCCTTAAAGTCACGTAACTATAATTTCGGTTATAGATTAATTAAGAATAAATTAAAAAATCCTGAAAAAATAACCATTGAAGGTTTAAATAGTATTTTTGTTATAAACAGAAATAAAAATATTGATCTTAATAAATTACCTATTTTGAAAACAATATTTAATATTATAAAGGGTAAAAATCCTCAGACTGAAATTGAAAAATTACTTAAAAGAAAATTTAAATTTGAGTAAAAATTATCTATAGACTCTTTTTAAATCTAAACCTAGTTTTCTAAATTTTTTCTTAAAACTATAAAATTCTCTGTTATGTTTTGCTGAATTTTGTTTAAGAATTAATTTTTGATAATAATGAACCATTTCATGGCCTAAAATTTCAGCAAATTCTCTAAAATTTTTAAACTTGTTATGAATAGTGATTTGATGACAGTGTTTAAG
>JBJKYU010000030.1:0-8350 GCA_045560885.1 Alphaproteobacteria bacterium | reverse complement strand
GCTGCGCACCATGTCAGAGAGATGGCAGTGGCCTTAGGTCGTAAACCCATTTCTTATAAATACTATCCAGACATGAGTAAACACTATTTAATAGGTACTGATAAAACCTTGAAGAGCATAAACACCGACCATCAGGATAAATATAAAGCTGAAGAAAAGTGGTTGCCAAAAAGTAACTAGTTTTTTGTCATCTTATACTTCGAATAATAATCCTGTCGAAACCGGCCAAAATGCTTGGTTTTCTATCAATTCCTTTCTATACCAACCAAAGACTTTAGAGCAAAATATCAATTGTGATTGGTTGGTTTTAGGGGGTGGTTTTGCGGGTTTGTCTGCTGCTTACCGTTTAACACAGCTTCGCCCGAAAGATAAAGTAGTTGTGATTGATGCCCTTAAGATCGGTGAGGGTTCCGCAGGTCAGAATAGTGGCTTTATGATTGACCTACCTCATAACATCAGCGTATCGGGTAATTACACAGATAGTTTGGAGAAGGATAAAAAAACAATCGAGCTTCACCGCCATGCGATGCGGTTTGCAAAAGAAATTGCAGAAGAGTGCAAGGTAGCAAAAGAAGATTTTTTACAAATTGGAAAAATCAATGGTGCTGCCACTGAGTCTAGTATTGTGTGGAACAATCAATATCAAAAACAACTCCAAGATTTAAAAGAGGACCATCAAGTCTTTGATCAAAAAGAAATGAAAGAATTAACAGGATCTGAATTTTATGAAAGTGGTCTTTACACACCAGGAACGGTTTTATTTCACCCCTCTAATTATGTCAGAACGATTGCTACAAAATTAAGAGAGTCTTGTGATGTTTTTGATAATACTCCAGCTACTAGTATTAACTCTCAAAATAATTCTTGGCTCATCCAAACACCCAAAGCTTCAATAAGCTCTGCTAATATTATATTCGCGATTAACGGGCATATCCAAAATTTTGGATTTTATAAAAATCGACTTATTCATTTATTTACATTTGCTGCAGTCACTCGAAAATTTTCTAGTGACCAATTAAGTGGTCAAGATCAGTGGGGTATTACACCTGCCAATCCCGTGGGAACTACTGTGAGAAAAATTAAAGATGGAGATGGTTTTCGTTTGTTAGTTCGTAATCAATGGCAATGTCATCAATCAATGCAAATTAACCAATCTATTCTTGAGTCTAAAAAAAAACAGCTTCGCCAAAGTTTTGAAATACGATTCCCTATGTTAAAAGATTTACCTTTTGAATTTACTTGGGGTGGCAAAGTTTGCCTTTCCATGAATAATGTCCCTGCCTTTGGGGAATTAGATCGTGGTTTATATTCCGCATGCTGCTCTAATGGATTGGGTTCAATTAATGGCACATTAGCGGGTAAGTTTATTATCGATAAGCTCTGTCAATCTAACGATCAGACCTATTTAAGCTTTGAAAATATTGAAAAACCGAGACTTTTGCCTCCTAATTTTTTAACCCAAATGGGCGCGAATATTAATATCAAGACTAAAGAATGGAGGGCTGGCAGGGAGCTTTAACTCCATGATTGCAATTCATTCCAGATGAAATTACGTTTAATGAGAGGAGATTATCAGTGACAATTTTAAAAGGTATTTTTGGTGCGATGTGTACTCCATTTCAAGAAAATGGAAAAGGTATCGATATCCCAAGATACCAATCCCATATTGATGACTTATTAGGAGCAGGTATTCATGGTCTTGTTTTGTGTTCTGGAACCGGCGAGTACGCTTATCTGACCGATGAAGAAAAACATACTTTAATCCAAGAGGGTGTTAAACATATTAATGGAAGATGCCCAACGATCGCTCAAACAACAGCTCTTAGTACTAATGAATGTATAGATAAGGCAAGGGCAGCAGAGGATGTTGGAGCTTCAGCTATTATGGTCATGCCTCCTTTTTTAGAACCTCCTTCAGAGCGAGGTGTCATCTATCACTATGAGGCTATTGCGAAAGCTGTTCGTATTCCCATTGTTATGTATAATGTTCCTCAACAAGCAGCACCGTTAACTGAAGATACTTATCGTAAACTAATAGCAATTGAAAATTTAGATTATATTAAAGACAGCTCTGGTGATTTACTCAACACTCAAAAGTTTATTCAAACAGGAGGCAGAGTTTTTTGTGGAATAGACTCTCTTGCACCTTTTGCTTTGATGAGTGGTTGTACTGGTATGATCTGGGGAGCAGTTAATTTTATGCCCCATGAGTGTGTCAATCTTTTTAATTTAATTGATGAAAAAAAATATCAGGAAGCCTTGGAGCTATGGAAATTAATGGAGCCTGTCTGTCTTTGGTTAGGGGGAAATCGCCATGATGTTGATTACCTCACAGGTATCAAAGCGGCTACAAATTTATCTGGCAGAAATATGGGACCACCAAGAAAACCGCTTCCAAGCGCGCCAGCCCCAGCGCGCCATGACTTAAGAATTGCGATGTCTAAACTCCCGATCAATCACACAACTAACAATCGTCTCGTTTGGAGAGATTGGCAGGAAGAGAGAGATTGGCTTATACAATCGACAATCAGAAAGAATTAAAGAGGAGTAAAAATGTCTAAAACTATTGATTTTTCAACCCAATTAGTAATCGGAGGAAGACCTGTTCCAGGTGTGGAAGGCAAAACTTTTGATACCTTAAACCCTGCAAATGGAAAAGTTTTAGCAAGTATTGCAGAAGCGAATAGCGAAGATGTGAATAACGCCGTGAGCGCTGCGCGCAAAGCCTTCGAGCATGGACCATGGTCGAAGATGGCACCTGTAGATAGAAAAAAAGTTTTATTGCGATTTGCTACAGTTGTAGAAGCTCATTCAGAAGAACTGGCTATGATGGAAGCAATGGAAGCAGGCAAGCCCATCACTGATTGTTTAGAAATTGATCTTCCTGAAACAGTAAATACATTGCGTTGGCATGCAGAAGCTATCGATAAATTATATGATCAAATTTCACCAAGTGATCCCAGTGTGCTTTCGATGATTGTACGAGAGCCAATGGGAGTGGTGGCCGCAATTCTTCCTTGGAATTTTCCAGCAATGATGGCTGCTTGGAAATTAGGCCCTATTCTTGCCACAGGAAACACGGTTGTCCTAAAACCCGCTGAACAAACTTCCCTGTCAACTATCCGCATTGCTGAATTAGCAGCTGAAGCAGGTATTCCTGATGGTGTTATTAATGTGGTTTGTGGTTTTGGAGAAACAGTGGGTGAAGCATTAGGCGAGCACCCCGATGTTGACTGTGTTGCTTTTACGGGTTCAACAGAGACGGGGAGAATGTTTCTTCGATACTCTGCCGACTCTAATTTAAAAAGAGTGCTTTTAGAATGTGGAGGAAAAAATCCATTTATTGTCATGGAAGACACAGAAGATTTAGACACTGCAGCCGATCATGCTACGAATTCAATCTTTTGGAATATGGGAGAAAACTGCTCATCCAACTCTCGTCTTTTAGTTCACCAGTCAATTAAAGATCAGCTTTTAGAATTAATTGTAGAAAAATCCAAAGAGTGGGTAGTAGGTGACCCCTTAAATCCAGCCACCAGAATTGGCCCTATGATCGAACAGGCACATTTAGATAAAGTGATGGGCTTCATTGAGCAAGCTCAAAAAGATAAAAACAAATTAGTGATTGGTGGGAAACGAACCCAAGAAGATAGTGGTGGATACTTTGTCGAACCGACTATTTTTGATGATGTAAAGCCTGATAATACTCTCTTTTCTGAGGAGGTCTTTGGGCCGGTTTTGGGCATCACGACTTTTAAAGATCCAGAAGAAGCAATCACCTTAGCTAACAATAATAAGTATGGCTTAGCAGCCTCTGTCTTCACAAGTTCAAATAAAACAGCTCATGTTGCTGCTAGAAAAATTAAAGCTGGAACCGTTGCCGTTAATTGTTACGGCGAAGGTGATGTGACTACCCCATTTGGAGGTTACAAACTCTCTGGTTTTGGTGGAAGAGACAAATCACTGGCAGCTCATGATCAGTATTGTGAACTAAAGACAATTTGGATTGATTTAAAATAAAATATCAAAATTGATGAATAAGCCAGAATTCTAATAATATGGAAATTTCTGAAATTCATATCTATCAGCATAATTTACCAGTTAAAAATGGTCCTTATACGATGGCACATGCCAAAGTATACGAGTTGGATACAACACTTGTAAAAGTAATCACAAAGTCTGGTCATGTGGGATGGGGGGAGACCTGTCCTGTTGGCCCTACCTATGCCGAAGCACATGCAAAGGGTGCGAGAGCTGCGCTAGAAGTAATCGCACCTGGTTTAATTGGATGCACTA
Organism: Alphaproteobacteria bacterium; assembly: GCA_045560885.1. Lineage (GTDB taxonomy): Bacteria > Pseudomonadota > Alphaproteobacteria > HIMB59 > HIMB59 > HIMB59. Next base: position 4,054 of record JBJKYU010000030.1, on the reverse strand, counting down.
TTGAGCCAAAAATTCTTCACACAAAAATGGACTCTCTATTAAAAGGACATAACTATGCTAAGGCAGCGATTGATATTGCAGCACATGATGCATTAGGAAAAATTTTGAATCGAAGTATCTCTTCTCTTCTAGGAGGGGCTAAGCATCAAGTCGTTCCCTCTTACTATGCCACAGGAGTTGGAAGCCCTGATGAGATCGTTAACATAGTGAAAGAAAAAATTGCTGAGGGATATCCCCGATTACAAATTAAAGTTGGGGGAAGACCGATTGAAGTAGATATTGAAGTCATCAAAAAAGTTGGTGAGCTGATCAAAGGCAAGGGAATTAGAATGGCGGTGGATGCAAATCGAGGTTGGGCCACTCGTGATGCGATCCGAGCAAGTCGAGAGTGCCCTGAGGTACCATTCGTCATGGAACAGCCTTGCGACACCATCGAAGATTTAATTAAAATAAGACCACAAATTAGTCACCCCATCTTTATGGATGAAAATAGTACTTCTTTGAACACGGTCATTTCTGTTGTAGGAAGGGGCATAGTTGATGGATTTGGTATGAAAATCACTAGAATTGGCGGTTTACAACCAATGAAGACATTTCGAGATATTTGTGAGGCTGCTAATCTACCTCACACATGTGATGATAGCTGGGGCGGAGATATTATTGCTGCGGCTTGTACCCAAGTGGCGGCCACAGTTAAAGAAAATTTATTAGAAGGAGTTTGGTTAGCTGCTCCTTATATTGAAGGTCATTATGATGAGGAAAATGGTATTCAAATAGAAAAAGGTCATATTAGTGTTTCCCAAAAACCAGGTCTTGGAGTTGAGATTGATGAAAAAAAATTTAATGTGCCTATTTTTTCTTGTTAAACCAAATTCCTGTAGTTAGTCCCTCTTTATTATTTTCTAAAATTAGAAGAGCTTTGTGAATTTCACAAATTGTTTTCACCATTGATAAGCCAAGCCCAAGACCACCTTCATCTATCTTATTAATTTGTCCTAAGTACTTATGAGGCTTAATCCTAAGTCAATCTTTCGACTCTTTATACATTCATATTATTACAATTTTGTAAGAAATTCGCGGGTGAGCTAAAAAAACATCTGTTATCGTATAAGCTTAATTAAATTCGTACTCAAAATTTTGTGAAGTTGCGTTGATGTTTATGAGTTTTGCTCCGTGCTTAATATGAAAATGAGTGGCTATTGGGGTCAAGGGAGACAAAGTTATGAAACGGTTCACATTCTTAAATTCCTCTTTAATAAATTTTTTTGTATTGAAAATAGTTTCTTTTCCCGCACCCCGTTTTCTAGACCATACAGTATAGGCAACAGCAATATTTCCATTGTTTTCATGAAAAGCATTTTTACTCATTAAGTCTAGCTCCTTCATCGTTTGAGGAACCTCATTGCTGAATGCAATGCAAATAAAACTCTCAATATTTTCATTCGATTTAAGACCATAAATTTTTCTTCCATAGGAAGTCCTAAATTTGTTGTCATAATCTGGCCTTATTGGGTCTTCGTTTGTGTCAACAGAGTCCAGCTCTACTAACTCTGTTTTAGACAACCAATTAAAAAAATTGTTTATGGAATTTTGAAATTTTTTCATATTTAAGAATATTACCTAAGGATAAATCCTAAGATGTTTATTGTATAGTTTAAACATACCTTATATTACAATTTTGTATGCTAACTATAAGTAAAATCAAAAAACTACAATTTAAAAAAAACAGGGGTAATATCTTCTAATACTAATATGAGAATACTTTTGTTAGAAGATGATGTGAAACTGGGTCCTAGAAATGCAATGGGCAAAATACAAAAAAATTCAATTTTAAACCTTATTACTTAAGTAATTTATTTATTCTTTTAGATAATTTGTTGTACTAATATGATTATTCTGTGAAATATTACCAATCAATTTTAAACACTAGTTATCTTGCAATTATAATTGGTTTTATCGGTGGTTATATAGGAACACTTATTCACCTACCTTTGCCTTGGTTATTGGGTTCATTATTTGCAAACCTTCTAATTGCGTTTACTAAATTAAAAGTTTCTTTTTCTAACAAACTTTTGAATCCTATCTTTTTATTAATTGGCATTATTTTAGGTGGAACACTGAATGTCACTTTATTGCACAAGGTTCATTTGTGGATATTCTCATCAGCAATGATGATACTTTATGTTCTTTTTAGTACTTATGTTGTTTATTGGTATTTTTATAAGTTTGCTAAATTTTCAAAATCGACTTCTGTTTTTTCCTCTTTGCCTGGTGCTCTAGCGCCTATTACAGCCGCCATATTAGAGATGAAAAATTTCTCAGAACATAAAAGTGTCATTTTAATTCAAGCAACTCGAGTAATTTTTATCGTGGGCTTACTTCCAATTATTTTTTTCTATGAGAGGGGTGCGGTTGATATTGGAGGTTTCGGATTTATTAATAATTATGATTTGAGATATTTTGGAGAAATCATTTTTATAATGGTTCTTTGTTCGTTAGGAGCTCTATTAATAAAGAAATTTAAAATTCCCTCTGCCACTTTGCTCTCAGGAATGTTGATTTCAGGTGCTTTTTATATATTTGAGATAATTGATGCTCGTTTTCCAGATGTTTTTATTAATATCGCTTTTGTTTTTTTGGGTACTGCTCTTGGCAGTAGATTGAATGGACTTAAATTAAACGAGCTTGGTAAATATTTGTTTCATGGAGTCATCATGTCAATTTTATTGATTTTTCTATCAGCTTTATTTTCTTACTTACTCTCTTTTATTGATGGGTTTGAATTTTTACCAACTTTTCTAAGTTTCACACCAGGGGGAATTCATGAAATGATAATTATCAGTGTCGCTTATGATATTGATCCTATTTTTGTAAGTTATCATCATTTCTTAAGAATATTTTTAATTGTCTTTTCACTGCCTTTACTTGTTAAATTGTTTGAAATAAAAAAGAGTTAATTTTTTTTGATCAAGCCTTGATAGACTTGTATCAAAATTATTATGATCATTATTATAAATAATGTCAGACTGATTGGTCGTTCCCATAAGAATGAATAGGAGCCATCATTAATTATCAGAGCTCGCCTTAAATTCTTTTCAATCATCCCACCCAAAATGAAACCTAAAATAAGCGGTGGCATTGGATAGTCTATTACTCTGAGAACTAATGAAATTAAAGCGACAATTGCCATAAAATAAATATCAAAAGAATTAAATGAAATTAAATAAACTCCGGTGACTGAAAAAAACAAGACTAGGGGCACTAATATCTTTTGTGGTATCGCTAGAATTCTCGCAATGTAGGGGATGAGAGGAAGGTTGAGAATAAGTAGAACTATATTTCCAATATACATTGAAATAATCACAGCCCAAAAAATCTCAGGCTGTTCAACATAAAGTCTCGGACCTGGTTGAACGCCAAAAGACAGAAGAGCGCCTAACATTACGGCAGTTGTACCTGAGCCCGGTATCCCTAAAGTTAGTAGAGGTACAAAAGATCCTGTACAAGCTGCGTTATTAGCAGTTTCTGGAGCTGCCAGACCTTTAATTGAACCCTTACCAAAATTTAATCTTTCTTTTACAGGGGCAATAGTTCTTTCAAAACCCCAAGCTAAAAAGCTTGCAATTGTTGCTCCAGCACCAGGCAAAACACCAACAAAAAAGCCCAAAATAGAGCTTCGTCCAATAACTGGAGCGATTTCTTTGACTTCTTGTTTTGTCAATTTAATTGAACCTAGTTTTTTGGCGCTAGCATCTGATGCCTTAAAACTAATACTTTTTTTCTTAAAGATAATCATGAAAGCTTCGCTCATAGCAAAAGTGGCCATCACCAATAAGACAAAACTAATTCCATCCATCAAATTGATATTTCCAAAAGTAAATCTCGTTATATCCGAAAGAGAGTCTTGACCGACCGTTGCTAAAGCAAGACCTAAAGCCGTCATAATCATTGCTTTTAAAAACTGACCTTTGCTTGCAAAAGCAGCAATAGCCAGAAGACCGACACACATTAATGCAAAATAATCAGCTGATTGAAAACTCAGACTTACTTTTGC
>JBJKYU010000029.1:0-8478 GCA_045560885.1 Alphaproteobacteria bacterium | reverse complement strand
GACTGATTTTGACTTTCTACTGAAGATATTTGAGTTTCTAAAATTTCATTTTCGCCTTTTGAAGAACTCAATGACTCAAGAAGAGACTGAATCCTTCCTTGAGAGTCTGATAATTGACCTACTAATGCTTGATTTTCTCCACCTAATTCTTGCAATTGGCTTTTTAAAAGTTCTTGTTCTTGATTTAGAGAGGACAACCTTCCTCTTAGTTCTTCTTTTTCCTCCAAAGATAAAGATAATTCCTCAGTAATACGTGCAATAATTTCATTGAGCTCTGTAATATCTAAGGCCTGTTTATCAATTAAATCATCTAAAGTTATAATAGTTTCATCTTTTTGTTTTAAGAGTTCATCTTGCAATGAAATTTCCTGATCTTTAGCTGTTATAAGATTTTCTTTTTCAAATATCTCTTCATCCTTAGCTGTTATAAGACTTTCTTTTTTAAATATCTCTTCATCTTTAACTGTTAATAAATTTTCTTTTTCAGAAATTTCAGACTGTTTCAGCCTAATCTCTGCATCCAGAATTTCGAGTTCAGTATCTAATTGACTTATAACTTCTTGTCTTTCAATTAATGCTAATTCTTTGTCAGATAAAGAAAGATCTTGCTCTACTATAGTTTCATCTTGAATTTCTATCGTTTTTTCTAAGTTTTGAATTTGTTCATTTTTTCCGACAACTAAATCACCTAGATAGACTTGTGCAACAGTAAAAAGCAATACAACAAATATAATTACCATTAAAGTAGATGCTAGGACATCTACAAAACCTGGCCAAATTAAACTGTTATCCTCAGAACTTTGGGACTTAGTATAGTAACTCACTTCTTAACTAAATCTTTAATACTTTTACTAAGATCTTTTATTTCGGAAGAAATTTCTTTTTTTATTTCTTCGTTGGAATTTGAAAAATTATTATTTATTTTATGAATACCCTCAACGAGTTCAGAAAGTTTGGCTATCAAATCTGAATTATCATTATTATCACTCGAGATTTTTGATTTAGAGCTAGCTTTATAATATAGTCTAATTTGACTTTCACAGAACTCGAAATAAGTTTGTTTAATTCCTTTGGTAATAATTTCATACAGCCCAAGTATTAATGATGTAACCAAACCAAATAAAGAAGAACTAAAAGCGATTGTCATTCCAGAAAGTGGAGATTTTAATCCATTTCTTAGAGAGTCAAAAAATACTCCAAAATCTTGTTGTTCAATAGATAGGCCATCAATAACATTTGAAACACTTCCAATAGTCAGCAATAGTCCATAAAAGGTTCCTATTAATCCCAAAAAAACTGCTAAATTAATTAAATATTTTGAAATATCTTTTCCATTTTCAATGCTTGAGTAAAGTTCATCTAAAATCTCCTCTAAAGATTTATTAATTGTTTTGCTTGAGGAGATTATTCCTAAGTTTTTGGCAATATTTTTAGTAATAGGATAATTATTGAGACTTGTGTCATTGATCTTTAATTTTCCAAAAGCTACAGAATTCATGAATCTGTATTCTGAACTCAAAGAAATAATTTTTACTGTGTAAATTAAGAATCCTACAATAAGAGTGAGTAGAATTAGCCCATTTATATAAGGATTAGCTTTGTAGTAACCCATAATTGGATCATATCCAATTACCAAGACTATCACTAGAAGTGCAGAAAGAAATAAGTAGGCTAAAAAGTTTTTTACCATGATTAAAAATAAACGATTAGAGAGAGTTAAACAATTACTTAATTTTGATTTTTTTGTTAAAAATCTCTATTAAAAATCAAGTAAAAATTATTCGTACCAGGGTTAACCGAACTTAGACCAGCATTAGAAATGTGATGTGATCCCAGACCAACTCTAGATGATTTACCTAATTTATAGAAAAGATTTACCTCAGATTTAAACTGCAATGCATTACCTAGATCTTTTCCATCACCATTAGAGTAAATACCAGCTGAAGAAGATAAATTAAGATATATGGAATCCTGACCAATATTCGTTTCAAAACCACTATAAAACATAGTTGCAGATTTAGCTGTAATGAAACCTCCAATTACAGGATTTAAATCGATTATATTAAAGACACTAAATGTATTATCAGAAAGATGATAATTTAGACCATAAAGCGTAGAGGTATTGTCATCGTCATAATCGTAAGAGCCACCAAAAATAGAAAAGCTATTAGCAGATAAATTTAAATGAAAGAATAAAAAAGAAACTACAAAAAGAAATTTTCTCATTAAATAAAACTTACACTAAGAAACTTAAAAGTAAATGGTGGGCGTGACAGGATTCGAACCTGTGACCCCTTGCGTGTCGAGCAAGTACTCTAACCAGCTGAGCTACACGCCCTTAAATTAGGGATCTCTTCTTTCTATATAAAAAAATTAGATAGTAAATAGTAAATCTAATTAAATAGTGCTGACTTATAAATCAAGCGATATTCTTCTAACTTTAATAATTTTAAAACTGTAAAAAAAACAACAACTCCGATCATAATTAGAATAATCAAATCAATATATATGTTGAAATTTAAAATATCTTGCAAAAATAATATCACAAACATCATAATTGAAGAGGAAGTAAGTATTTTTGCTATTTTTAAAATATTTAAATTTAATTTTCTTATAAAAATCTGAGAAATAAAACTTCAAATAGAATATTTGAATGAATACATTAAGCCAAACACTTGTAGCACCTGCTATAGCCAAACCATATACGCCTAGTGAACGATAAAGAGAAAAACACAAAATCAAATTTAAAATAAAAGTAGGAATAGAAGCTTTAATTGGTAAATCTACTCTTTCATATGAATAGAAAACTTGATTGCAAATTCTGGAGATCATATAGCCAGGAAGAGAGAACGAATAGATTAAAAGTAAGTTGGCAGTAATCAATATATCTTTATTTAAAAACTCACCCCGACCAAATAAAACCCTTACTATATCTTCAGAAATAAAAAATAAAGCAAAACTACTTGGTAGAGCAAACATAAAACAAAAAATGATTGTTTGATTAAAGGCATTTGCATTTTTTTCTTCATCTAGAATATTTTTGCTTAAGTATGGTAAAAGAGTAAATGTCATCGCAACTGCTATTAAAGCAAAAGGTAGATCTATAATTCTATCAGCGTAGTAAATATGACTGATCGCGCCCTCACCTACTAAAGAAGCAAACAACATCGAAACAAAAATATTTAATTGAACAATACCCGAACCTAAAACAGAAAAAAGAAATCTCTTAAAAAATGTTCTTAAAACTGAACTTAAAAGTAATAATTTTTTAAAACCAAATTGAAATAATGACTTAAAAAAATTGGCATTTATCAATAAAAGAAATAATTGAATTATTCCAGCTATTAAAATTGACCATGCTAAAGGAAAATGAGAGTCAGATTTAAATATTAAAAGAGTGCCTATCATAAGCACATTTAAAATGACTGATAAAAACGATGGTAAAAAAAACTTTCCTTTTATATTTAAAACTGAACTTATTACTGCTGAGAGTGTGACAAATATCAAAAAAGGGAAAATTATCGGAATTAATTGAATGGCAAAATTAAATTGATCTTGATTTTCTATAAAACCTGGGGCGAGGAAGCTGGTAATTTGCCCATTAAAGAAAAAGACAAAAATTGTCATTATTGAAGTAATTGATAAAAAAATTAAAAAAATTGCAGAGGTAAAATCACTAGCAAGTGACTGACTTTCCTTACTCTGTTTTATATAGAGAGGGATAAATACACTATTCATTGCCCCTTCAGCTAAAATCCTTCTAAAAAGATTTGGTAATCTAAAAGCAAATAAAAAAGCATCGGATAGGATGTTAGCTCCTAAAAAATTTGCAAATAATACATCCCGAAAAAAACCAGTAACACGAGAGCTGAATATGTTCGAGGATATTTTTGAAAAATTATTTAATTTCATAGAATTTAAGAAAATTCATTTTCCAAAATTTCTATTATTTTATCTTTTTCTATATAGCCGGGAATAATTGTTTCTCCGATGATAATTGCAGGAGTTCCATTAAATTTAAAATCGTTCACAAATTGTTCATGTGATAAAATCACTTTAGAAACTTCTTCAGAATTCATATCTTTTTCCAATTGGGCAATATCTATATTCATCAAAAATAAATCTCCTAAAATATCGGCCATTTTTGATTTTCTATCAGAGGAGTACAGGTAGTTATGAACCTCTTCAAATTTATTTTGAAAACTTGCAGCTACAGCAATTTTAGAAAAAGTAATAGAACTTTCACCTAAAATTGGCATCTGCATAATAACTAATTTAGTATTTTGATCTTCGTTTAATACACTTAGTACTTGATCGTGAAATTTTAGACAATAACCACAGTTATAATCGACAAACTCATAAATAATTTTGGTAGCATTTTTGTTACCAACTATCATTGAATTATCAAATAAATTTAAATTGATAATGTTTAAGTTATTTTGTTGACTTATTTTTTCTTGTTCAATTTTGTTCTGCTCATCTTGATATTTTCTAAGGACGTCTAAAATAAATTCAGGATTATTTTGGATAAATTCTTTTAGGTTTTTATCTAAATCGCTTATTTGAAGATAATTTGATAAATCAATTTCAATACCTGGTTGAGAATTTTTAGTTTCATCAATTTCAATTATTTTTTCTTCTTCATCTTGTATTTCAACAACTGCCCCACCAAGGTTTTCATCTAAGACGGTTTTTAGATTGGTGGGATAAAAGAAATAGTAGCCTAAGATTAAAAAGACTGACAAAAAGAAAAGGCTATAGATGAAAATTCTAAAACCAGATTTTTTCCTTTTTCTCGAATAAATTGCCATATTTACTTAATTTACCTATATTAACTAAACATATTGAATGTGATAAATCAAATTATCTTAAAATTTATGATAAACTTGAAATTTCTTGAAAGTTCTCATTCATGCCATTCTGCCTCATTAAACTAAGCCTTTCATATTTTACTTCATGAATTGAGTTTATGTAATCATAATTTGAAACTTGACTTAGAGGAAGGGTGATATGATGAAAAGAGCACTCAAAATAAAATGGGTATCCCCAAATTTGATAATATATTAATTCCTTATCTGAAAGTTTATCAAATCTCATAATGTCTTTTTTAATTTCAAAATTATTGAGAGTTTTTCTAAATAAATCAAATTCTCTCATTAAGTTATTAACCATAAAGTCAAAATCATCATCTTGATGAAACTTTAATACTAATGAATTTTTCAACCAATCTAATTTGTTAACTATATATGTATTAGATAATAGAAAATTTGTAGTTTTTTTATCTATAATTTGAAATTTTTCTAAAAGCAGTTCCTCTGAATATAAATGAGATAAATAAAATGGAGCTTTCACAGTTGAGTGAAATCCATAAATTGATTTTTCTAATAAGGAATTATCAATTGAATTTTGTTTACAAAATATATCAAAATCATTATTAAATTTTTTATCAGGCAGCAAAAATAAACAATATCGAGGAAATTGGATATAATTAGTCATAAGTTAGTTTATCTAATATTTTATTTTGTAATTTTGTATCTAATAAATATTTCATAAACATAATAATTACAATTGTGTAAATAAGCCTGAAAAATAATATTCCACTTATATGGCTTCCCAACAGTAAAATTAGGATAGTATCTTCAATAATACTATGACAAAGACTTAGAAATGATAGGGATAAAAGAATATCTCTTTTTGATATATTGTTTTTCTTGGACTCTTCTATCAAAAAGCCACCGCCAAAAGAAATACCTAAAGTAAGACCAATTAAAATAATGTTGGCTACTTTTTCAGACATTCCCAAATAAGAAAGCGGAATTCTTAAGATATTAATGATAAATTGCCAGAGACCTATAAATTTTAAAATATTAATTGTTGAAATAATTAAAAAAATTATCAAAAAGATAATAAAAAAATTTTTAGACTGGAGAATTAACCAATCCAAATTAGAAGTTATTTTTTCTGGTATCTCCAGTATTGATTGGTTTTTTTCATTAAATAAATCGAACTTAATAAAAATATAATTTAAAATTTTACCTGCAATTACTGCGTTGATAAAACGAAATAGCAAATTAAATATTCCTGATACTCTTGATTTTTGAGCAATTGCAACCTCAATAGGTAAGCTATGTGCTATTAAAATAATGAGTCCCAAAATTGTAGTTTCTGCAACTGTATAGTCGAAGATAGGTTGAAGACTAGCAAATGCAGCCATACCAGCATAGATATTGACTAATATTGCAGCCATCCAAACAAGACCTAAAGACCCATCTATTCCAATAAAACTTGTTAATGGTTCTAAAAACTTTGCTAGATACGGAATGACACCTAATAATTCTAAGGCTCGAATGACAATTATAACTGGGAGAATAACTTTAAATAATACCCAAAATATATTGCTAGTTTCTTGAATGATATTTGTAAGTACTTTTTGGAAATTTTTCATTTATATATATATTGTTTAAAATTTAGTCTTTTATAAAGAAATTAATGATAAGAACAAACAGTTTAAGTGTTAAAATATTGATAAGTTTAATACTTTTTAGTTTTAGTTTATTTTTTTTCTTTATTAGCTATCAAGAATTTTCAAAATATTACGAAGATGATTTAGTTCTTTTTGAAGACTTGGATATCAATTATTTTGATAAAGAATTATTTCAAAAATATTATGAAAAAATAGATATTCAAAATCTATCAGACCCACAATTCAATGAAGAAAAATCAAAAAATTATTTTAAAGATATCACTTTTGATAATTTGTTTAGCTTGTTTGATCGAGAAGAAGAAAACAAAATTGCAATATATAAATACAAAATAGGTCCTCCTGTTCAATTAAAAACTGAAGAGGATTTGATTACTAAAATAGAGTTGGATCAATTTGAAGAAATTCCTGTAATTAAAGGCGATAATTTTGCAAAGGTGCTAAAAAAAGGTGGCTTGGAAGGAAAAGATATTGATCGATTATTGATTAATGGCAAAGATTCTTATGATTTTTCTAAAATTTATCTAGGAGATGTAATTAAAGTAAATTCCAATTATGACGACAATGGTGTTTTAGAAAAATTTAAACTTATTTATCGATTTTCTGAGGATCAAGAACTTATAGTTGAATATATCAATAAAAATTTTGTATATGAAATAAGCGAAATAGAACTTTCAGAAGAAAGAATTTTTGTCAGTGGAGAAATTAAAACAAGCTTATATGCGGCTATGAAACAAGCTGGCTTATCAGAATTAGTTATTAATGAAATTATTAGGATTTATAGCTTCGATGTAGATTTTCAAAGAGATATTTATGAAGGAGATTATTTTGAAGCACTTTTCACAAGAAGAAAAAATGATCAAGGAAAAACAGTTCGAATTGATGATCCTGAATACCTAGTGCTTAGTTCAAGAGGCACCCCTTTGATTTACTATCTTTATTCGAATGATGAATTTAGTGAATACTTTGATGAAAACGGAAAAGGTATGACTAAAAGTTTGATGAAGACCCCAATTAATGGTGCTCGATTAAGTTCAAATTATGGGATGAGAAAACATCCAATTTTAGGATATGACAAAATGCACAAAGGGGTAGATTTTGCAGCCCCTACTGGTACGCCCATTTTTGCTGCTGGAAATGGAGTTGTAGAGTTTGCTGGTAGAAATGGCGGATACGGAAATTATATTCGTATAAGACATGATAGTACCTATAAAACTGCTTATGCCCATCTCAATGGTTTTAAAAAAGGCGTTTATGGGGGAGTAAGAGTTAAACAAGGAGACATCATAGGGTTTGTTGGATCGACAGGTAGATCAACTGGTCCTCATCTGCATTACGAAATAATTGTAAATGGCAAACAAGTAAATCCTGCTACTTTGAAACTTCCATCAGGAAGAAAATTGAATGACCAACAATTAGAAGAATTCAAAGAATTAGTTGTTTTAAAAAACCAAGAAATTAAAGTTTTTAAAGCAAAAAAATCGTAAACTAAGCTAATTGGCTAGCCAAATCATCAAAGTCTGTAGTTGATGTCTCTGGATCAACATTGACCTCTTCACTCTTATCTTGGTCTATATTTGTTTTTTCTTTTGAAATAATTTTTCTAGAGACTGAACCTCTATTAGAGTGATCCATTTGACGATAATAGTGTTCTGCATGCTGGAGATAAAATTGCTCAAGCACCTCATCACCTTGACCTTTTGCATCTTTGGCCTTATTTAAAAAATCGTTATATTGATCTTTAGGGTTTTTCCCATTTCTTTTAAAACCATTTGAGTTCCCATTTGCTTGAAGGTAAGGAGAGTCAGCAACACCCCCTCTTCCACCGGAGTTAATTTTTCTTGAAGAACCAAAAGGTTTTCTCTTTGGATAATTTTTCATATATTTCTTTAATTTGATTATCTATAAACAAAAGCCCTACAATTTAAGTTTTATGGGAATGTTATCTTTAATAATCTATCTAATTTAAGATAATCTTGTTTTTTATAGACTATTTT
>JBJKYU010000028.1:0-8489 GCA_045560885.1 Alphaproteobacteria bacterium | reverse complement strand
CCACAAGCATTCTTTTTATTCAAGATATCTGGACGAAGTTGAATAGCTAATTTAAAGGCTGAATAACTCATCCAATAAAAACTCTCCGCAAGAAAAAGATTATCAATCGTCTGTTCATTCAAAGAAGGAACTAATTGATAATGGGCAAGAGGTTGGAAGGATGAAGAAATCTTATTTTTTTCATAAGTTAGTTTAAGGGGTTTTAATTTGGATTGGATATAATAGCTTTCAATAGGTCGATATTTTTCTCCAAAACCATCAAAGCTATAGTTGATCTTGACTCCAGTTTGATTGAATTTTCGCCAACTTGTAACCCCAGCAGTTCCCAAAAATCCTGCTTTAGAAATCTTTGATTTAGGTAAATATTCTGTTCTTGTTGCGAGAATATGTTTATCAGAGAGGTCTTTTTTGAGAGGGAATGGTTCACGATTAAACATTTTATAAGTTTTCAGATTTGCGGGGAAAATATGCTTTACTTTTTTAGTTTTAGATTTTGATAAGTATTTTCGTTCATGAAAATATTTTTTAGTATTTTCATCTTTTCCTCGAGCAAAAAGAATTTGCTGATCTAAAAAATTCTCCACTGTTACGCCTATATCTAGCGCACATCCTCCACCCCATCTTGATAAAAATTTTCTTTCTAACTGAGCTTGATGATAAGAATGAGGGTCATTGATTGATTGTAAAATAGTATCTAATTTTTTATTTTTAGCTAAGTACTCTATAGCAATACAACCTTGTGCAGCAGCCGCTGGAAAATTAGATAAAGGTAAAATAATATATTCAAATTGTTTAAAATATTTTTTGAATTTTTGAAATTCTTGATTATTAATTCTCTGACCATGCTGAAAAACACGATCAATTGCAGCTTTTGCCATAAAAATACCATCATGCTTGCTTGATAAAATTATTTTTTCTAATCGAGTGGTGATATTTCCACGAATGCTATTCGATTTAAACTTTTTGTTTGGTAAAAATTTATCTAAATGGCGAAGATAAAATTTTCTTCTCGGTGAGGATGTGGCAATTGTGAGAGATGAATTGCGAATTGATTTTTTTTTGACCAATAAAACATCCCGAGGATCATCTCGATTAAGACAGATAAATTTAGATTTTTTTGAACTTTTGACAGGTAGATCTTTGAAAGAGTGAACAACTAAATCAGCATTATTTAGATGTAGTTGCTTACTAAGAGAATTCGTAAAAACACCAAAACCATGTTTTTCCCAAGATTTTGAAGAGGCATCCATATCTCCAATTGACTGGGTATATTGTGAAGATATTGAACCTTTGAAAATAGTTTTAATTTTTTTTATGGCCAAATGAGTTTGAATTTGAGCAAGAAAGCTCGATCGAGATAAAACTTTAATTTCTTTCATTTAAACTAAATAATAGATTATACGTACTTTAGCTAACTCTTTTAGATAAAAATATGGAAATTGGAATAGATAGTTTTGCTGGTTTGCGAGAAGGAGAGCATGATGGTGCTGCCGCAATTAATGAGCTTCTTGAGCGTATTCAATATGCTGATCAAGTAGGTCTGCACACGTTTGGTATCGGAGAACATCATCGACAAGAATTTCTTGATTCCTCTCCATTCAATATTCTCTCAGCAGCTGCAGCAAAAACTGAAAAAATTAAATTGATCAGTGCAGTGACTGTTTTAAGTGCTTCAGATCCTGTACGAACTTTTCAAAGCTTATCTACCCTCGATTTAATTTCTAATGGAAGAGCTGAAATGGTAGCAGGCCGTGGTTCATTCTCAGAGGCATTTCCTTTATTTGGTTTTGATTTTAATGATTATGATGATTTATTTATTGAGAAATTAGATCTCTTACTTCAAATCCGTGCCAATGAATTTGTCAATTGGTCAGGAAAATTCCGACCCGCTATTAATAATCTCCCTATTTATCCTCGTCCCATCCAAGATCCTCTTCCCATATGGTTAGGTGTGGGAGGAACTCCTCAATCTTTTGCAAGAGCGGGAATTCTAGGATTGCCTTTGATGGTGGCAATCATTGGAGGGAATACCCATCGTTTTAAACCTTTGGTGGATATTTATCGAGAAGCGTGGAAGCAAGCAGGCCATCCTTCTGAAAAAATGCAAGTCGGATTGCATTCATTGGGTTTTGTCGGAAAAACTATGGAAGAGGCCATTGACTTATATTATGAGGGGTATGCAAAAATGTTTACTAAAATTGGTCGGGAGCGTGGTTGGGGACCTGTAACCCGTGAACAGTTTGATCAACAAACTGGCCCATTAGGAGCTATAGTATTAGGCAGCCCTGAGCAAGTTGCTGAGAAAATACTAAGACATAGTGAGGCACTCGGTGGTATTACCCGATTCCAATTTCAAATGGATATAGCTGATATCACACATCAAAAACTCCTTAATTCTATTGAATTAATTGGAAAAGAAGTCATTCCTTTAGTTAATAAATAGACAGAAGTTCTTTTTTTGATCCTTATGCGTCTAATTTTCTATTTCTTTTAGAAAGGAAGCTTCATATTTTATTACTGTGAAAACTCATAACTGGAAAACAAATTATTTTAGTACTCTTCAATCCGAAATAGATAAGATTAAAGAAGAGGGTCACTATCGTATTTTTAACAATATCGAACGTAAAGCGGGACAATTTCCTAAAGCAACACGTCACCACAATGGATCTACTGAAGAAATTGATGTTTGGTGTTCGAATGATTATTTAGGAATGAGTCAAAATCCATTCGTCATTGATGCCATGAAGCAGGCAGCAGAGAAACTGGGTGCTGGCAGTGGAGGGACAAGAAATATCTCTGGTACAACTAATTTTCATATTCAGTTAGAAAAAGAAATAGCGGCTCTTCACCAAAAAGAAAGAGCTCTTGCTTTTAACTCTGGCTATAGTGCTAATGAGTCAGCGCTTAAATCTATTATTTCTGCTTTTGATAACTGCTTAGTTTTAAGTGATGAGTTAAATCACGCTTCCTTAATTGAAGGAATTCGCGCTAGTAAAAAAGAAAAGGCAATTTTTCGTCATAATGATGTCAAACACTTAAAGGATATTTTACAAGGCGTAGAGTTTTCTCGTCCTAAGATTATTGTCTTAGAGTCAGTGTACTCCATGGAGGCAGATTTTGCTCCTTTAGAAGATGTCATTGAAGTGGCTCAAGATAACGGTGCTTTAATTTACCTTGATGAGGTTCACGCAGTGGGCTTATACGGACCTAATGCAGCAGGAGTCGCAGAAGAAAAAGGCGTAGCAGAGCACATTGATATTATCAATGGAACCTTAGCAAAAGCTTTTGGTCTTGCGGGTGGGTATATTGCTTCTTCAAATACAATCATCGATTTTGTGAGAAGTTTTTCAAAAGGATTTATCTTTACTACATCAATGTGTCCTGCAGTAGCAGCAGGTAGTTTAGAGAGTATCCAGCAAGTTAAAAAAAGTACCCAAGTTCGAGAAACATTTTTTGAGAACGTGAATTATGTCAAATCGCATCTACGTTCCGCTGGCATCCCTTTCTTAGACTCTGGATCTCATATCATCCCTGTTTTGATCGGAGATAGTAAACTATGTAAGCAAATCAGTGATTTTCTTCTAGATGAACATCAAGTCTATGTTCAGCCGATCAATTATCCCACAGTTCCTAAAGGAACAGAGCGTATCCGAATTACGCCTACTCCTTGTCACTCCGAAGAGGCAACAGAAAAATTTGTGGATGCCCTAAAAGATGCTTGGTTGAAGTTTATGCCTTTACTGGCAAAATATGAAAATGACTTTGCTGGCAAAGTAAAATCTCTATAAAATAATAATCACCATAATATTATGAAAAACGTCTCTGTTATCGCCTTTTATAGTTTTTTTCGAATTGATGACCTTACCCAAATGGAAACACAAGTTCAAAGTTTCTTCCAACCGCTTGATATCAAAGGAACGGTTCTTATTGGACCCGAAGGGCTTAACGGCACGATTGCTGTTCCTATTATCGAAGAGAAAAACACTATTGAGTTTTTAAAAAACTTAGGAGTGGACTCACAAAATATCAAAGTTTCTAAGTTTGATGGAAAAATAGTCTTCAATCGATTTAAAACTAAAATTAAAAAAGAAATTGTCACTTCTGATTTTGATTTAAGTATTGAAGAAATTGAACAAGGTCAATTTATTGATCCAGAACAATGGGATAATTTTATTAAACAAGAAGACGTTGAGATCATCGATACTCGAAATGATTATGAATTTAAATTGGGACATTTTCAAAATGCCACGAACCCTGATATCAAAACTTTTCGAGAGTTTAAAAAATATATTGAAGAACGAAAAGAAGAGCTTCAAAATAAAAAAGTAGCTATTTATTGCACAGGTGGCATTCGTTGTGAGAAGGCGGGTCCTCTAATGCAAAAATATGGAATTGATACCTATCAACTCAAAGGGGGAATTCTAAAATACTTTGAAGACACTCCTGCATCTCAATGGAATGGTGAATGTTTTGTATTTGATTACCGAGTCTCTGTCGATAAACAACTTCAACCTGGCTCCAACGAGCTTTGTTTTGGATGTAATATGCCACTTATTCCGGAAGAGAAAAAATCACCTCATTATGAGGAGGGGTTTACATGTCCGTACTGCTACGATCAATTGACGGAGAAGAAGCGACGCTCATTGACAGATAAAAGAGATCATTGGAAGCGAATTTTGTGATTTTTTTGACAATCAATCTTGACCAAATGATAAATTAGTTTATTTTACGCCAATGGCAAAAAAGTCGACATATCAATTAAAACAGCTTATTCCTGAAGAAAAACCAGAAACTGGAACAAAATACATTGTTCGTAAACCAACCAAGGGAATGAAAGTTTCTGATAAATTAAGACAAAGAAAGTATGATCCCGTCTTAAAACAGCACGTTTGGTTTGTGGAAAAGAAAATGCCTCCTCATAGCAAATAATTTTGCTAAAATCTTATCATCGAACATAAATCCATATATTGGCTTCGCCGAGATCTTCGTTTAGAAGATAATCCTGCATTGCTCGCTTTACAACAAAGCCGAAACCCAGCTTTATTTGTTTATATCCACGACCCGGTAGAGTGTCAGGCTACAGGAAAGGCTGGACATTGGTGGCTTCATGAGTCTTTAAAAAAATTACAGCAGTCCTATCAATCAAGTTTTGGAGCGTCAATTATAATCAAAGAGGGTGAGGCACTTGAGATTTTACAAAAACTCATCACAAAATATCAAATTCATCAAGTTATTTGGAATCGTCTTTATTCACCTGAGACCATTAAAAGAGACACAACTATAAAGAAAACTTTGCAAGAGCAAGGTATTGAAGTGGAGACATTTAATGGACACTTATTAAATGAACCTTGGGAGGTTCAAAATAATTCAGGACAATATTTTAAAGTATTCACCCCTTACTGGAGAAAAGCTTTTGACGTTTATCAATCAAAAAAAGAAAAAATTGAAAAACTTAACTCCTTGAATGTTTTAAGACATCAAGAAAAGTCTACCTTTAACTTTTTACCTGATAAAAATTGGTATCAAAAATTTTCTAAATATTGGACTCCGGGTGAACAAAACGCCCATGAACAACTTTCTCGGTATTTAAAAACAGATATTGATGTTTATAAAGAAGCAAGAGATCGACCGGATTTAGATCAAACTTCAAAACTATCTCCCTATTTACGATTTGGAGAAATCTCTCCTCGAACGATTGTATTCAATGTATTAAAGGCAAAAAAATTAACACCCTCTGTTATAACCTATTTATCAGAGATTGGTTGGAGAGAGTTTTCATACTCCTTATTATATTACTCAAAAAACTTATCATCCATTCCCATCAATCTAAAATTTCAAAAGTTTCCCTGGAGAAAAAGTAGCAAAGACTTAGATTTATGGAAAAGGGGGCAAACAGGAATCCCTTTAGTTGATGCCGCCATGAAACAAATTTATGAAAAAGGCTGGATGCATAATCGACTTCGAATGGTTGTGGGAAGTTTTTTAGTCAAAAATTTACTATTGAACTGGACGTTAGGAGAGCGTTACTTTCAAGAAACCCTTTTAGATTACGATGAAGCTAGCAATGCTGCGGGATGGCAGTGGATAGCAGGATGTGGCGCTGATGCTTCTCCTTATTTTAGAGTATTCAACCCAATCTTACAGTCAGAACGATTTGACCCCCAAGCCTCATTTATTTTGCAATATTTGCCTCAATTAAAAACTTTACAAAAACCCTCTTCAATTTTTCAACCTTATCTTCAAGAACATGCATTCCAATCCTTAATCCAACAGAAATTATATTACCACCCTATTGTTGATTTAAAGGACTCCCGTAACCGAGCCTTAGAGGCTTATCAAAAAATTAAATAATCGAGTGAAAAAAAAATTAGCCATCATCGGATCTGGAATTGCGGGACTATCCTCTGCTTACTTTCTCCAGAATGATTTTGATGTAACTGTTTTTGAGAAAAATGATTACCTTGGCGGTCATGCGAATACTCGTCAAGTGAATGACACTCAAGGAAAAACAATATCTATTGATACAGGTTTCATCGTTTATAACGAACTAACATATCCAAATTTAACGAAATTATTTGATCAATTAAAAGTTCCCATTGCCAACAGCGATATGTCATTTAGTTTTTATAATCCCTCGAGTCAATTTGAATATGGCGGAGGGGGATTGAGAGCTCTTTTTGCCGATCCTAGAAATCTATTGAATAAGAGATTTTATAGGATGATCAAAGATATCATTAAATTTTATAAAACATTTCAAACTAGAAAACCTGATCAAAAAATTTCGATACGCCAATATTTAGATAGACATCACTATTCCAAAGAATTTATTGAATTTCACTTCATTCCTTTAATTTCGAGTATTTGGTCTACCCCTGATCAAAATTCACTAGATCAGCCTTTATCCAGTATTGTGAGTTTTTTTCAAAACCATAAACTTTTTAATTTTTTGAATCGCCCGCAATGGAAAACAGTACAAGGAGGATCTCAAAATTATATCCAATGCTTGATGAACGCCTCTCATTTTCAAGTTCAGTTATCCTCTCAAATCAAATCGATTTATCGAACTCCTCAAATTCAGATACACACCCCAAAAGAAAGACTTTTTTTTGATTATTTGGTATTTGCTTGTTCGCCAAAAACATTTTTACCTCTGCTCATGGATAAAACAGCTGAAGAAATCAAGCTTTTATCTATTTTTCAATTCCAACCCAATCTCGCCCAACTGCATCAAAACTCCTCATTAATGCCCCCTCATCGAGCAGCTTGGTCCAGTTGGAATTTTCATACAAACGAAGATCAACTGTGTACACTGACGTATTGGATGAACAGGTTACAACCCTTGGCTACTCAGGATCAATATTTTGTCTCATTGAATCAACACAAAAAAAATCCCTTATACCAAACGGTCTATGAGCATCCCATTTTTTCCTTGGATACACTGCAGGCTCAAAAAGATATTGGTTATCTTCAAGGTCGCCAACAAACATATTATGCGGGAAGTTATTTGGGTTATGGCTTCCATGAGGATGGTATCCAATCTGCCTTAAAAATATGCCAGCATTTACATATAGAACCCAAAGGATTTTCTAATCCTGACACTTCTCGAATACCATGGAATTAACCCCCAATCATAGTATTGGCCAGGGTCATATTATTCATAAAAGAACTCGCGATACTCAAAATTTTTTTCAATACAAAGCTCCTTACCTTTGCGTTAATTTAAATGATCCACATTCACTGCCTTGGTTTATTTCTTTAAACAAATTGAATTGTTTATCAATTTTTTACCGTCAACATGGGTATCGGGAAAAACAAACTTCTCTTTTCAAGTTTGCAACTGATCTAGCAAAAAAATATCAAATTGACTTTCATCAAGTAAATTTCATTACTATTCCATCATTTTTAGGGTACTCGTTTAACCCAATTAGTTTTTATTTGTATTTAGATCATCACAATCAATTAGTTTCTATTTTATATGAAGTTAAAAATACATTTGGTGATCAAGTTCATTATCTCTCGTTAAAAGACTTCGATCAAAAACAGTTTAAAAAAAATATGTATGTATCCCCTTTTATTGAAATGGATTGCACGTATAAAATTACGGTCAAAATACCCAACCCTCATCGGTTTCAATGCTTTATCAATCAATATAACAAAGAAAAAGATCAGATCTTTTATGCTTCAATTGATTTGCCCTTAGCTCCATTAACAAAAGCTCAGGGTTTTCTCTTTTTTCTCACTAATATTTTTGGAAGTTTAAAGGCAATTGCCCTCATCCATGTTCAGGCCCTAAAGCTTTTTTTTAAAAAAAGCAACTTCTTTAAATATTCCCAACGCATCAAAGATAAACTATACTTAGATTAATTTTGGAGGATTAAGGGATTGGTTATTGACCGCTATATAAGACAGGTTTGTTCAAAAATTGTCTATGGAACTCTTAATTTAGACGTTAAGGGAAAAAAGTATCATTTTCAAGGAAGCCAAGAGGG
>JBJKYU010000027.1:0-47503 GCA_045560885.1 Alphaproteobacteria bacterium | reverse complement strand
AAGATCTGGCACTATTATCTGGAATAGATCCAAAAAAAATAATTTTACTTACTTGGGTAATAGTTTCAATTTTAGCAACAGTAGCTGGCACACTTTATGGTTTAGATAAAAGTTTTAAGCCCTTTACTTATTTCAATAATCTTTTACCAATTTTTGCTGCCACTATTGTTGGTGGTATTGGTAATCCACTTGGTGCTTTTTATGGAGGATTTTTGATTGCATTTTCTGAAATTGCTTTAACGTATGCTTATAAAAAGTTTTTCAAATACCTGCTTCCAGAAAGTCTAGAACCTAATACCCTCATTCAATTTATTTCTACAGATTATAAGTTCGCAATTTCATTTGCTATTTTAGTAGTTGTTTTAATTTTTAGACCAAATGGGATATTTAAAGGAAAAGTAATTTAATGAAAAACTTCGATATTAAAATTTCCTTTTCCATAATGGCTATTCTCATAATTTTGGTTGGGATATTTCAATCTTGGGGAGTAGCGCTGTCTATTTTAAATCTCTGTCTTATTTCAGCTGTAATGTCGATGGGAGTTAATATTCAATGGGGATTTGCTGGACTAATAAATTTTGGTGTAATGGGTTTTTTAGCTATCGGCGGACTAGCAACAGTTTTAGTCTCTGTTCCTCCAGTAATTGAAGCCTGGTCTGCGGGTGGTGTGGGTATGCTTGTATCTGGGGCATTTATAATTGCAGTAGTTCTTTTAATCTTTTTTATCAATAAAAAATTAAGTGATTATAAATACAAAAATTATTTAATTTTCTTAATAATTATTTTATCCATTCCATTACTTAAATTAATCTCTGGACCATCAATAAGTAAAATTGAGTCTATTAATGCTGCAACTTCCGGTTTTTTAGGCGGCATGAATCTTCCTATTATTTTCTCTTGGTTTTTTGGTGCTTTATTATCTGCGGGTGTGGCTTTTGTCATCGGTAAAGTATGCTTAGGCTTAAGATCTGATTATTTAGCTATATCAACCCTATTAATATCTGGAATCATAGTATCAATTGTTAAACATGAAGAATGGCTTTCAAGGGGTGTTAAAAATGTAATAGGTTTAAAAAGACCGGCGCCTTATGAGGTAAATTTGCAAAGCTCTGATTGGTTTATCCGATTAGTAGAATTTTTAAATACTTCAAAATTATCTAAAATATTTGATATTGCTGAAAGGCAAGATCTTCTATCAAAACTTGTGATTACCTCTTCGGGTATTTTTGTAAAATTATGTTTTGCTTTTATATTTTTATTTGTTGTATGTTCTTTACTTTATTTTTCAGAAAAAGCTCTAAGATCTCCCTGGGGTAGAATGATGAGAGCCATTAGAGATAATGAAGATGCCGCAAAGGCAATGGGAAAAGATGTTGTGAAACAGCATTTATTTATCTTTATGTTGGGGTCAGCTATAATTGGATTTGCTGGAGCTATGCTAGTTACTTATGATGGTTTATTTACTCCATCTAGCTATCAACCACTTCGATATACCTTTCTAATTTGGGTTATGGTCTTGTTAGGCGGAACTGGTAATAATTATGGTGCAATACTTGGTGCTTTTGTTGTTTGGTTTATTTGGATTCAATCAGCTCCATTTGCACTTTACGTAATAAATTTATTTACTTCGCAACTAGATGATTCAAATGCAATTAAGTTACATCTAATTAATAGCATACCTTATTTCAGATATCTTATGATGGGTCTAGGATTATTATTTGTTATGCGGTATCGGCCTAAAGGATTATTGCCAGAAAAAGTTATTAGAAACTAATTGAAGCCCCCTGCTAAAATGCAGGGAGCTTAAAATATTATTATCTTTGTGCAGCGTCTGTGAATGCGCCGCCTTCAATACCTTTTTCAATAAAGGCACCAAAAGCTTCACCTACATCGGTAAAATTAACATCTGTCGCACCATCATAATCGACAGCAAAACCTGCAGAGGCTAATTCAAGTCCTTTAGCTAATTCACCAGCATATATTTTTGTTCCTGGGCCATTGGCTACAGTCATGATATTTGCAGCAACAGTTGCACTATCATCAGAACCTCCTAAAGCCATCGCTAACACGATTAATGCAGCAGCATCATATGACTCGCCAACATAAACAGAAGGGTTTACACCATTTGCTTCAGCATATGCTTTAAACTTTTGTGCACCAGCACCAAGAGAACCTGGCATTGAACCGAAGGAACCATCAAGATCTGATCCAAAAGTATCAGTTAATGAGTCACCTATCATACCATCAGATAATACAAACGTATCAAAAGCACCGCTATCCAGAGATCCTTGAATGATTTGATTACCACCTTGATCTAAATAACCAATAACAGCAAGAGCATCACCACCAGCGGAAGATAAAACACCTACTTCAGCACTATAATCAGCTTTATCTCCTTCGTGAGCAGTTTTAGCTGTTACTTCGATACCTCTAGCTTCAGCGGCCGCTTCATAGACATCAGCTAAACCTACACCGTAATCGGTGTTAACATAAGTAATAGCCACGCTGGTAATACCTTTGTCAGCAGTAATATCAGCTAACACCTCACCGCCTCTTGCATCAGATGGGGCTGTTCTAAAAAACAATCCATTATCTTCAGCTGTTGTTAAAGCTGGTGATGTAGCAGAAGGTGAAATCATTGGAACACCGTTAGGTACTGCCACGTTTGATAAAACCGCACCTGTAACACCTGAACAGTCTGCACCCATGATTGCAGTTACACCCTGACTAATAAGACCTTCAGCAGCAGAAGTTGCAGCAGCAGAGTCAATACAAGTAGAGTCAGCTCTAATAACATTGATAGTTGATCCGTTTAAAAGTTTTCCAGAGTCTGAAGCTTCAGAAAATGCTAATTCAGCACCTGCAGCCATATCTGGTGTAAGGGATTCAATTGGACCTGTAAATCCAAGAATAATACCTACGTTAACAGTTTTTGCATGTGATGTGCTAAAAGCAAAAATTGTCAATAAGGTCGCTATGATTTTAATCATATTTTCCTCCTAATTATTAATTTAAGTTTAAGGATAATATATTGAAAATAGTTAAATTAAAATAAATTTAGGAATAATTAATGGGTCCAGGAAGTTCTCCTAGCGCTAGAGAAGTTGCTGGAATAACTTTTGGGCTTTAAGGCTTTATACGATTGATCTTCAACCTCATAAGATAAATTATTTTTTAGACACCAGGATTTAGCATCATCTAAATTGGGAAATGAGAGCTTTATTTGTTTATTAGTATTATCAGAACTATTCCAACCCATTAAAACATCTTTTTTTAAGGAAGAGTCAAATTGAAATTCCACAATCCAAGATTTGGTTTTTTTTAGACCAGATTGCATATTAGTTTTGCATGGTTTTTTAATTAATGCTTTTTTCATAATTTAGTGGTCGGGGAGACAGGATTCGAACCTGCGACTTTCTGCTCCCAAAGCAGACACTCTACCAGACTGAGCTACTCCCCGAGTATTGAATATATATACTTTTGTCTTATAAATAGTCAAACGGTAAAAGCGATGCAGATAGTTAAAAAAATAAAGAAAATCTCCCTTACAAAAAGCTTTTTTTCTTTTTGGAGATACAAATTTCTAATCAAAAGTTTAAATAAAAAAATAAAGCCTTACAAAATTAATCGAGAAATACTTGAGGTTGGTGATGTCGTATTTGCCCTTTGTTATTCTCCTGAAGAGAAAAAATTTTATTTAATCAAACAATTCAGACCTTTTTATTATGTAAGAAAAGAAAAATATAAATTTGAACTTGTAGGTGGTTTAGTAGAAAAAGGAGAAACTTTAACTAAAGCTTTGAAAAGAGAAATAAAAGAGGAAATTGGAGTTAAAACTCTAAAACTAAAAAAGTTAACAAAATATTGTCCAGTACCTGGGTATTCAGATGAAATTGTTCATGTATATTATGCAGAAGTTGAGAATATTAAAGACTCCCATTTATATAATAAGTTTGAAAATGAAGAGATAAAAGTTTCTAAATTAAATCTTAATCAAATAAAAAAAATTAACTCTAGTGAGCAAATACAAAATGTGCTCACTAAAGTTTCAATATATGAATATTTAAATAAAATTAAAAAGAGTTAACATTGTTAACTATTTTATTTTCTTTTAAAAAATCTGCTACTTGATTGGCTACATCAATCGCAACATTAGATTGAGCTTCTTTAGACGATGCTCCAAGATGTGGCGTTAAAAGTAAATTCTTAGCACCAAACATAACATTTTCTGTAGCAGGTTCAGTTTCATAAACATCAATAGCAGCACCAGCAATCACATCATTGTTTAATGCATCTTTTAAATCTGATTCATTAATTAAACCACCTCTAGCACAATTAATAATAACAGAGCTGCTCTTCATCGTAGCTATGCTTTCTTTATTGAGCATATTTTTTGTTTGATCATTCAGTTTTGTATGTAATGTAAGTACATCTGACAAAGATATTAACTCTTCGGTGGAAACTTTCTTTGCGCCAAAGCTATTTAAAACTTCGTCGCTAGCTGAATTAGAATTTGTTAAAATTTGCATACCTATTACTTTACAAATCTCTGCAACTCTTTGGCCAATATTACCAAATCCTACTATACCTAAAGTTTTTCCCTTTAGCTCAGTGCCCATAAATTTAGCTTTTTCCCATTTTCCTTCATGAGTAGATGTATTAGCATTATGAATATGTCGATATAGAGAAAACATTAAACCAACAGTAAGCTCAGCGGTTGCTTCCAAATTTCCCAGTGGAGTATTCATCACTAGAATTTTATTTTTAGTAGCAACATCTAAATCAACATTATCAACACCGACACCAGCTCTACCGATAACTTTGAGATTAGAACAGTTTTCTAATATATCAGATGTGAGTTTCGTTGCAGATCGAATAAGAATACCATCGTAATCATCGATTATTGTTTTTAGTTCATTTGGTTCTAAGCCCGTTTTAATATCATAATCAATTGATTTAGATCTTAATACATCCTCAACCTTATTACTCATTTTATCAGAAATTAAAATTTTCATTATTTATACCTTTCTAATGTTTCAAAAAATGCCCACTCAATCCATGGAAGTAATTTGTCAATATCACTAGACTCAACAGTAGCCCCGCCCCATATTCTTATACCCGCTGGGGCATCTTTGTAGGCATTAATATCATAACCAGCTTCTTCCTTTTCAATAATAGAACAAACTTCCTTTACTAACTTCTTTTTATTTTCATCATCTAATTTTTCAAAATCAGCATGTGTAAATTTAAAACAGATACTTGTAGATGAGTAAGTATTTGGATCTTTAGCTAGAAAATCAACCCAATCTCTTGCATCTATCCAATCTTTAACAGATTGAAGATTTTTTTTAGATCGATTGATTAATTCTTTCTGGCCACCAATGCTGATGCACCAATTAAGAGCGTCTAAAGCATCCTCTGCTGCTAATAAAGAAGGAGTGTTAATAGTTGCACCTTCAAATATTCCTTTATCAAATTTTTTATTTTTTGCTAATTGAAAAATTTTAGGCATAGGCCAAGAAGGCTCATAAGTTTCTAATCTTTCCACAGCCCTTGGAGATAGCGCAATCATTCCATGTGCAGCCTCTCCTCCTAAAACTTTTTGCCATGACCAAGTAACAACATCCAATTTAGTAAAATCCATATCCATGGCAAAAACAGCAGATGTTGCGTCACAAATGGCCAAACCTTTACGATCATTAGGTATCCAGTCAGCATTAGGTACGCAGACACCAGAGGTGGTGCCATTCCATGTAAATACTACGTCATTATCAAAATTTACTTTTGATAAATCAGGTAGCTCTCCATAATCTTTAATATCGTGAATAGTTACATCATTAAGCTTCAATTGTTTTGTTATATCTTTGACCCAAGTTAAGCCGAAGGACTCCCATCCACAAACATCCACTCCTCTTTGACCTAGTAAGCTCCACATCGCCATTTCTATGGCACCAGTATCAGAGGCAGGAACAATACCTACAAGATAATCTTCTGGTAATTCTAATAACTCTTTTGATTTTACGATTACTTCGTTTAATTTTGCTTTACCACTTTTTGCACGATGGGATCTGCCAAGAACAGCATTATTAAGAACTTCTAAATTCCATCCAGGACGCTTAGAACATGGTCCGGATGAGAAGAAGGGATGATTGGGTTTAACTTCTGGTTTTTCCATTAATTGTTTTTACTCCTTAATTATTAATAAATTATTAACTTCAATCGATAATGTTATAAAAAAATAAACCATCTAGCGGTTTAGGTTCAAACCAAGTAGCTTTGGGAGGCATAAACTTTTTATTCTTAGAATAATCTATAACTAAATCCATGCTAACTGGTCTCATTAAAGTAGATAAATCACTTATACCCGTATCAACTTGATTTATCAAATAATCTGTTCCTAAAGTTGGTGGAACAAACTCTACTCTATCATCTGATGTTTCATCAAATATCTGTAATATTTCTTTCAATATAAATTCCCCAAAATCAATACAATCCGCACCAAGAGAAGTGAAATCTTTTTTAAGGTCAATTTTCAAAAATTTTCCCTGAAAATAAATAACAAAAAATCTATCTATATTTTCATGATATTTTAACTCATCTACAACAAAATATTTTTGCAAGTCGTTTAAGAAATTATCTTTAGCGTAATTATCTGGAAATTTAACTGATCTGTTATAAGCAAGATTAGAGCATTTCGATTTTGGGAATATGATAGCCATAAATTTTGTATCTTTTTTAACTTTTAATTGAGCAAAACCTTCAATTCTATGGTGGCCATCAGCTACAAAAAGTTCTTTAAAATTTATACTTGAAAAATCTGATGGGGTTTTATAAATAGAATGAACAAATTTTCCAGATTTAAATTTTATAATTGGTTTTTTTTCATGGTGAATTTCTAAATCTAAGTCGATGTTTTGATCGTCATAAAAAAGATAAATTGGACATAGCTGAAATTTAACTTTGGAGAGTTGTTCAGCTCGCTCCTTCCCTTTACTAACTAAAATTTTTTCATGAGGCTTAATATTATTATTTAAATAATCTTGGATATTTAATAAAGAGATTAAACCTGTTTGAGAATGATCCTCTGAGTCAATTCGGTATAGATAATAGTCAGTGTCAGATTTGTAAATTATTTGATCATTAATAAGTTTTTGATAATAATTTCTAGATAAACTATAAAATTCTTCTTCACTTAATTTTTTATTAAAGTAGATATCTGGTCTTAATATTTGAAGAAGATTAAGTTTGTGTATTTGGTCTGGAGTAAAATTATAATCTATGATGTCAGTACTGGGTGAAAGTATAGATTGAAGATACTTATTGTTAATCACATAAGTATTTGGTAATAATGGCTTCATTTATGATGAATAATAAAGTTCCATATTACTTAGCATTAATAATCGCTTTAATTTTTTTTCTATATGGAATATTTTCAGTTCTACTTCACTAGTCTTCTATTGCCGTAGAGTTAGGTAAGCTTTTTTCTTCATACCAAACAGCTTTATCAGGGATATTTCCATCCCATAAGTAATTTTCATAATCAAATTTTGGCATCCCTTTGTCAGAACGCTCATAGTAAAGTCCAAACTCTCTACAGTATTCAGATAATTGATCGGCTTCTAGTTCTAAAATATTCAATTTTTCCCATTTTTTACTTGAGGGTACCCATTTAAAACCCTTCGATTTAAGCCAATCTTTATGATAGTAAGTCTCAGATCCAGATACTGAGAATGTTATGTTTTCACTCATTTATTAAAACCTCTTGAAATAATTTGAACGGATAATATTGAAAATCAGACCTATTATCAAAGGGTTTTTTTCCAATAAACTTGAATAATTCGTCTTTATTAAATAAATCCCCTGAAATGAAGGAATTTGATGAAATATATTCACAATAATGGGAATTTTCAGGATCTCCATTGTCTAAAATTATTTGAAGAATCTTTTTTTTCTCAAAATCAATCACACAAGATAAAAATGAAATTTTTTGAGTAATTTTATCTTTTTTAATAATCAAAGATTTAAAAGATGGTTTTAATTGTTTGTATCGATCAATAAAAAAAAACAAATCAGGAGTAAGGTCAAATAAGATATCTTGACTTGATAAATTATTATATTGATCTTGTTTAAAAGTTAAAAGATAGGAGACAAATTTTTTATTATTGCTGTCATTATAAAATTTTTTAAAGTTTTGATCATCAATCAAAAATAAATTAGACATTAGGCCCAAATCTTTTAACTCTTGATAGCTCTTCAATTCATTTTTATTACTAATGATTGGATAATTTGTAATAATTTTTTTATTTTTTTTTAAAGCTAGATAGGTGTATTCAAATTTGATCCCTGTAGGTAAGAAATTTACAATATATTCTATATTACCCTCCTCAATTAAATCCTCATATGAGCCATAATATTTTTCAAAACCATGATTATCACTAAAGATTTTAGCATCATCAGTATTTCTTGATGAATTAGCATAAAGATTACAAAGATCTTCCAAATCATTATTTTTGATAAACTTAATGGTTTTGTTATCAGAACTAAGAACAGCTAAATTGCTTTTCATAAATTTTTTAATATAATCCCGTGATGAAACAAGTCTACTTAAGCTACCATGATATTCATACAGATTGTATAGAATTAGCTAAAATCATAAAAAAAAAGTTTAAACCTGAAAAATTAATTTTAATTTCTAGAGGCGGATTAATTCCTGGATCAATAATTGCTAATTACCTTGGCATTCAAGATATTGATGTCATTGCAATGAAAACATATTCCAATAGGAAAAGAACAAATAAAATTGAGATTTTTAAAAGAATTAAATCTCAAAAAAAACTTGTAGTAATTGATGATTTAGTAGATAGCGGTGAAACAGCTAAAATAGTCAAGTCGATGATGCCCAATTCAAAATTTGTCACTCTGTATGCTAAGACTTCAGGAAAAAAACAAGCCGACCTTCATCTCTATGATTTTAAAGACTCAGATTGGCTCGTTTTTCCATGGGAACAAGACTAATTACTATTTAATATTTTATTGAGGTATATCTCCGTCAATACCTTGAACATAAAACATCATTCCAACTAACATTCCATCATCAGCTACTTCGCCTTCTGCTACAACTAGCTCTCCTGCCTGATTATAAATAGGTCCTTCAAAAGAATGGAAAGATCCATCTTCTATAGCTGCCTCCATCGCTTTAGCTTCAGCAATTAAATCAGCTGGTAATAGATTTTCATTGTACGGAGACATTTCGACCATACCCTCTTTGAAACCATGCCATGTATCTTCTGATTTCCAAGTTCCATCTAAAACAGCTTGTGCTTTAGCAGCATAGTAAGGACCCCAAATATCTTCAATTGCAGTCATATGTGCATTTGGGCAAAATGCTTCTTGATTAGATGCTTGACCAAAAGCTAGTACGCCTGCTTTTTCAGCAGCTTGACAAGGCGCATAAGAGTCAGTGTGTTGAACTATGATATCAGCACCTTGGTTAATAAGAGTATTGGCTGCATCAGCTTCTTTTCCTGGATCGTACCATGAATAAACCCAAATAATTTTTATTTTAACATCAGGATTCACTTTAGAAGCAGCTAAATAAAATGCATTAATACCCCTAATGACTTCAGGGATTGGGAAGGACACAATATATCCAATTGTGTTTGTTTCTGTCATTTTTCCAGCGATGTGTCCAATGACAGATCTACCTTCATAAAATCTGGCAGAATAAGTTGAAACGTTATCTAGTCTTTGAAATCCAGTGGCATGTTCAAATTTAACATCAGGAAACTCCTTTGCAACTTCTAGAGTTTGATCCATGTAATTAAAAGATGTGGTGAATATTAAGTCATGACCTGATTGTGCCAATTTTCTAATAGATCTAACCGCATCAGCATTTTCAGGAACATTTTCAATGTATGTAGTGCTGATAGAGTCTCCTAGCTTTTCTTCCATATATTTTCTACCTACATCATGCATGTATGTCCACCCGTGATCACCCGGGGGTCCGATATATATAAAACCAATTTTTTTATCTGCAGCATTCAGTAGAGATATGGAAAAAATTGATAAAACTGAGAGAATTGAAAGTATTTTTTTAATCATTTTTATCCTAACTTTATATAAAATATTAGCTGACTTTAAACCCAAGCTAATGTTTTAGTTAATGAATCTATTCAATATCAATTATGTAATAAATTAATAGTAAATCAAAATGAGATATTAAGAGATATGTAAATATTTAGTGGATAAACTATTAATTCTTTTCAAAAGGAACATTGAGAGAAGAAGGAGCGCTAAGCTTTAACCTCAATTTATTAGAAGAGATAAATACCAAAACAATTAAAGTAGCTAGATACGGCATCATGGTAAATATTTGACCTGGCAATTTTACCCCAAATGCTTGAAGATTCATTTGCATAATTGCTACGCCTCCAAATATATATGCGCCTACAAGTAATCGATATGGTTTCCAAGTTGCAAAAACAACTAAAGCTAAGGCTATCCAACCTCGTCCAGCAGTCATCCCCTCCTGCCACATTGGAGCATAACAAATCGAAATATAAAATCCTGCTAAAGAACTCATTACGCCACCAAACATAATGGTTAGGTATCTTGTCTTAATGACATCATACCCTAAAGCAAATGAGGAATGATGATTTTCCCCGACTGATCTGACAATTAATCCTATTCTTGTTTTGTATAAAATATGATGAACCAAAATTACGAGTAGAAAGGAACCAATTATAAAGTAATAAGGGCTCAGGCCATCAATGGGTGTGCCGCTAAATTTTTTGCCAAGCATTGCACTTAACCCAATACCAAAAATAGTTAGAGCTAGACCTGTGGCTATTTGATTTGTTAATAAATTTAAAACAAAAAAAGCAAAAATTAATGACAAAACCATGCCTGAAATAATAGATGCAAAGAAAGAAAAAAAATAATTACCTGTGAGTACCAATACAATAAAACCTGAGACGGCACCCATAAGCATTAAGCCCTCTAAGCCTAAATTAAGTACACCACTCTTTTCTGTAACTAACTCACCTATGCCAGCAAAAACTAAAGGTGTCGTTGAAATTAAGACGATATTTAAAATACCTATAATAAGCTCAATGTTCATTTAATTACTACTTTATATTTATTTAAAAAATCAGCACCTAGTAAGAAAAATAAGACTAAACCCTGAAAGACAAAACCAACTGAAGAGGGAATTTTCAAAAATAATTGCGCATCTTCTGCGCCTAAATAAGTTAGAGCAATAATAAGGGAGGATAAAATTATGCCTAATGGATTTAGCCTTCCTAAGAAAGCAACTATAATTGCTGTAAAACCATAATTTGGTGAGATATCACGGTAAAGCAATCCAATAGGTCCTGATACTTCAAAAATTCCAGCTAAACCTGCGCAAGCACCACTAATCAAAAAAGTAAAAATAATTAGTTGATTGCTTTTAAAACCAGCATACATAGAAGCTTTGGAGCTAAAACCCGTTACTTTTAATTTATAACCAAAAAGTGTTTTGTTGAAAACAAAGTAAGAAATAACTGCAATTAAAATTGAAAAATACATACCTATATGTGCCCTCAAGCCATCAATTAACACGGGTAACCTTCCAGACTCAGGAAAGGGTCTGGACTTAGGAAGCCCATAACTTGCAGGATCCTTCCAGGGACCAACCACTAAATAATCTAATATTAGAATTGCAATATATGTCAGCATCAAACTAGTTAAAATTTCATTTGTGTTAAATTTTGTTTTTAAAATAGCTGGTATTAATGCCCAGAAAGCACCCCCTATGCCCCCAAATAAAATCATAGCTGGCAATAAGAGAAAACTATCTGAGTTATAAAATAATATTCCTAACCCTCCACCAAATATAGCGCCCATTGTTAGTTGTCCCTCAGCACCAATATTATAAATATTGTTTTTGAAACAATATGAAAGACCAAGTGCTATTATAGCAAGTGGGGTAGCCTTAACTAGAAGTTCAGACAAACCATATGAGTTTGAAATTGGACTAATAAAAAAAATCTTAAAAGACTCAAAAGGATTCAAATCTAATAGTAAAAAAATTAAAGAACCAAATAATAGAGTGGCAAAAACAGCCACTAAGGGAGATAGATAAAAAATCAAATTTGATTGAGTTGGTCTTTTAATTAACTTAATCAAACATACCCCCCATATACTTTCCAAGTTGTGTCATATCTATGTTTTCTGTAGTTAGTGATTTAGAAATTTTACCCTGATAAATAACAGAAATTTGATGACATAGCTCAATTAACTCTTCTATATCGTGCGAGATAATTAATATAGATATTCCCTTTTCTGATAATTCCAGTAAGGACTTCCTAATAAAAGACTCTGAACCAACATCAATACCCCAAGTTGGCTGAGACAATATTAATAAATCTGGATTTGAAAGAATTTCCCTTCCAATAATAAATTTTTGAAGATTTCCTCCAGATAACTCTCCAGCCTTAGAAATAGATGAAGGTGCACTTACGTTGAATTCTTTGATAATTTTTTTTGTATAATCAGAAATATTATTAAAATTAATTAAAGTATTTTTTGTAAATTCACTTTTGAAATTCAAGCTTAATAGAACATTTTCTTCTAGTGTCATTTCAGGAACAGCGCTGTGTCCTAATCGTTGTTCAGTTACAAAAGATATTGATAGTTTTCTTCTTTCGTATGTAGATAATTTTGAGATATTAATGTCTTTAAAAATTATTTCTCCTTGAAAATTTTCATCAGACTCATTTGTTAAAATGTTCATTAATTCATTTTGACCATTGCCAGCTACTCCAGCTATACCCATAATTTCACCTTTTTTTATCTGAAGATTAATATTTTTTAAATTTACCGAAAATGGATCATTGTTAATTGTTGATAAGTTTTTTATTTCAAATGTTGGTTTTTTAGAATTGATAGATTGTTTTTTATCTAAAGCAGGAACCTCATAACCCAACATTTTATAGCCAAGTGAGTCTGGACTTTCTTGGTGAGTTTCATAAGTACCAACAACTTTACCAGAACGCAAAATAGTTACATAATTAGTGAGATTTATAATTTCTTCTAACTTATGAGATATAAACAAGACAGTTAAGCCATCTTTAACTAATTTTTTTATAATATTAAAAAGTCTATCAATTTCAAATGGTGTCAAAACAGAGGTTGGTTCATCTAGTATTAAAATTTTAGGTTTATTAAGCAAGGCTCTAACGATTTCAACTGTTTGTCTTTCACCTACTGATAAAGAGCTAACTGGTGAGTCTAAATTTAAATTAAAGCCATATTTAGAGCAAATCTTTACCGTATTTTCTTTTAATTCTTTAAAAGAAAGATTTTCATCAATGCCTAAAATTAAATTTTCATAAACACTTAACGATTCAAATAAACTAAAGTGTTGAAAAACCATATTGATACCAAGTTTTTTTGCATCGAATGGATTTTTGATTTCTATTTTTTTTGAATTAATGAGAATTTGACCTGAGTCTTGTGTGGAATGCCCGTATAAGATTTTAACTAAAGTTGATTTTCCTGCTCCATTTTCACCTAAAATTGCATGAATAGATTGTTGTTTAATTGAAAAGGAAATATTGTCATTAGCAATAACCCCAGGATAAAATTTAGAAATATTTTGAAATTCAATAATGTTACTCATTTGACGAAATGAATATAAATAAACTAATTTGCATTATTGGGAATAGTTAAAGATATAAAGGTTCAGAATCATAAGAAGACCAAAGGTACCAAGTAACAATAGTTGAATAATTTGACCAATTTTTTGAGTTTTTATCTAATTTCTCTAAATTTTTATCATTATAGTATTTCTTATAAGCATTAATGAAACCGAGATCGCCTTTAGGCAAAATATTAGAAATACCTAAATGAAATATGCTAAACATCTCAACTGTCCATGGCCCAATTCCAAAAATTTTAGTTAATTCGTATGGGGGCTTGGAATTATATGTATGATCAAACTTAATAGATTTAACTAATTGATAATTCTCAATGAGAGAAGATATAGATTTCTTCTTATTTTTGCTTAAAGGCAATTCCTCTATTAATTTTATTTGACTTTTAAATCTATTATAATTTATAGAGCCCATAATTTTTTTTGATTGTTGATATATAGACATAGCAGCAGAAACAGAAATTTGTTGTGAACAAATTGATTTAAAGAGAATATCAAATTTATTTTTATTAAGTTTTAAAAAATGACTCTTATCATAATATTTTTTAAAATATGGATCGTTCTTGAGTAAATAATTACATCCTTTTTTCCAATATGATATCAATTTTTAAGTGAAAGTTTTAACTAAGCTAGAAGTATCTTGAATTCTATATTTAGTATTAATTAGTTTTTTATATTTCTGGTGAACCTCTTTGGTGAGCTTAAGATTTAATTTTGATTTTTTTGATTGTTTTAATACATATCTTAAATCTTTTTCCATCAGTTCAGTTGAGAAACCAAAATTAAATTTATTTTTAATAAGAGTCATATATCTATTACTAAATTGCCAAGAACCAGCAGCTCCATTTTTAATAACATCATATAATTTATTTTGATTTAATTTATGATGCTTACTAAAAATAAATGCCTCTGAAATAGAGTAAAGAATTCCACAAATTAAAATTTGATTAGTAAATTTAGCAAGTTGGCCAGTTCCCGTATTACCCATATGAACAACACTCTTTGAATAAGTGTTAATAATAGGAAGAGCTAATTTAAATTTAGAGGGATTGCCCCCTACCATCACAGATAATTTACCATTTTTAGCACCCTCTTCCCCGCCAGTCACTGGGGCGTCTAAAAATTTTATTTTATTTTTATTAAGTAAATAATTTAAATTTTCTACTTGTGACAAAGAGATTGTAGAGTGATCAATGAAAATAGTTTTTTTATGGAAGCATGAGGATTTTAATAAATTATGTGTTACTTGATTGATAGAATGATCATCTTTTAAACAAGTTATAATTATGTCAAACTTTAAGTTAATAGAATTTTTAAAATCAAACTTTTTAGCTTTATAAGCCTTTAACCAATTGTTTTCTTTTTTTTTTGATCGATTGTAAATAAATAATTCAATATTTTTAGATTTTGATAAATGAGCTGACATATGAAATCCCATACGGCCAAGACCTAAAAATAAAACTTTAGATTTTGGCATAAAAAATAATTTTCTTATTTAAAATATTAAAATCAAAATCAAAAGTCTTAAGATTGCTATTAAAATTTAAGTTCTTTAAAAATGACATGGCAGGAAACAAATCCCAAATTTTAGAACCGTATATGGTCATAAAAGTTCTATCACCTTCTAAAATTTCAATTACATCGTATCCTATAGACCTAGATCTTTTTTTTTCAGTGTAATTAGAGATTTCATTTTTAAAAAAATCTTTAGCATGAGATCCAAGAAAACCAATGTGGTGGTAATATTTTTTTGGAGAAATAAGTTTATGATTTTTAAATATTTTATTTTCAAAAGAGTGATAAAAATTATTTTTTATTGGATTGTAAATAATCGAAAATATACTTTTATTATAATTTATAAAAGAAACCATAATAACAACTTTATTAATACCATTAATAAAATTTCTAGTGCCATCAATTGGATCTATTGTTAAATAATGATTAAACGCAAGAAGGTCAGAATTATGTTCTTCTGAGATGATATTATTAAATCCTTTCTCTTTAAAATATTGGATAAGTTCATTTTCAATTATTAAATCGAATTGAGTAACAAGTGAATGATCTGATTTTTCAGATACCTGATCTTTTTCTAGATTACCTAAATTTGGAAGTAAATATTCCTTAGATATATCTTTAAAAAAAGAATGAGTTTGATTAAAAAAATTTATATCAATAATCATTGATATATTTTTCTAAAATATGAGAATTCTTTGCCTCTACAAGTAAGACTAAGACATCATTGTTTACAGGAATATGCTCATCATTAGAAAGTTGAACACTATCTTTAGTTATAGTGCAAATATGCTTAATTTCATTTGATTTTTTAATATTTTCAAAAAGTTCATTTTTATATTTCAGTTCATATAAAAGAAACCTATCTTTTAATATAGAATGATAAGATAGTAGTGAGCCTTCAGAAATTTTTTCTATTATTCTTGAAGTTGTTAATTCTCTTGGATTAATGATGACATCAATACCTAAATCATTAGCAAAAGATGAAAAAGATTCATTATTTACAACAGCAAATACAGATTTTGAGCCTCTCTTTTTAGAAATTATTGATAAAATAGTATTTATTTGGTCATTATCAGTGACGGTTATGACTAAATCAGAGGTATTTAACTTAACTTCATCGTATAAAGATTGGTCTAATGCATCTCCATGAAAAATAGAGGTGTTTTTTAGACTACTAGCTAAAAAATCACATCTCTCTTTGTCGTACTCTAATATTTTAAGATTAATTTGCTGTTCATCTTGCTCAATCAATTTAGATAAATTTTGACCAATATTACCACCACCAATAATTAAAATATCTAGAACGTAATCTTTGTAACCAAAAAATTTAATTAATTTTTTTAAATATTCTTTTTTAATAAGTAAATAAAGTTGATCAGATTTTGAAATACTTTTGAAATCAAAAAACGATTCTTCTTCAAAGGTATGACCAATGTAACATAAGTTATTTCTATAGAAAAAGTTTTTAATCTCATCAAATGATTGATGTTTAAATAAATCAGAAGACTGCATACCTATCAATAAATAATTTTTAGAAATTAGAGACTCACTAAAAAAAGCCCCTGGCATATGTATCTTTTCAAAAATATTATTTGCAACTTCCCACTCTGGTGAAATGATATGATCTAAAAAGGCATTAGAATCTATAAGGAGTGATTTATTTTCATCAGATATTAAATTCTGATTTCTTATTCTTGCAATAGTTTTATCTACTTTTAAGAATTCTTTTGCAAACTTACAAGTAATAATATTTTTTTCATCACTTTTTGTAACAGCAATAAAATAATCAATTTTAGTCTTGAAATTTGAATAAAACGTAGGATTTAAAGGATCTTCAAAGATTGTTTTTATATCATATCTTTCAGAAAGTCTTTTTAGTTCTGAATTATCATCATCTAGTAAAAATACATTTTTTCCTTGTTCAGATAACTTATTGGCAAGATTTGCGCCAACTATACCAGATCCCAAAATAAGAATATTCATTAGTCTATTTTAATATTAAGAGATTTTATTTTACGATATAGTGATACTCTATCCAAATTCAAATTTTTAGATGTTAGGGTCATATTCCAGTTATTATTCTTTAATTTTAAAATTAAATAATCTCTTTCAAATTTTACTTTTGCTTCCTTATAATTCATATCATAAAGATCGGAATTGCTCTCAGAATTTTTGAGCATAGGTTTAATATCATCAATTTTTATAGTATCAGGTGGGGATAGCATATTGTTAATTAGATTTTGAGCTAAATTCATTATTTCAAATACGTTACCGGGCCAATTATGTTTAGTAAGTAAATCCTCAATTAAAAGATCAATGTTTATTAATTTTTCAAATTTTTTATGAGAGAAAGTATCAAAGTAGTATTTAAATAATGGCATAATTTCATTTTTACGTTCGATTAAAGGTTTAAAATAAAATTTATAATCAATTTTAGTTAACATAAAATCATTTAAATTAGAGTTTTTTGTATCAAAAATAATTGAGGCATTAATCTTATTCTTTTTTACCAAATCAAAATAATTCATAATTTCCAAACTATTAAAATTTTCAAAATCATTAAAATAAATTGTGAAATAGTTATGAAGCGAAGAAAATTTTAAAAGATCGTTTTCATTCATTAGATTTTCATTCATATTTATAAATGTATCTGGGTTATTTGAAGATAATTTCATATGTATAAAATTTGCTGTATAATTTTTCCCAATTCCACTTGGTCCAGATAAAAGAATTGATGAATTAGATTTTATTTTGTTTATTTTATCAAAGTGATTATCAATTGCTTTACTAAAGCCAATTTTATTTATTTTAGTATGAAATGAAATTTGATTACGATAATTATTAATAGTTACTTTTTGTTTTAATTCCAATAGATTTTTTTGTATGATATGTAGAAGCTTTTTAGTCTCAAATGGTTTTTCTATAAAATCATTAGCTCCTGCCTTAACTGACTCTATTGCATTATCAATATTAGCATGTCCACTAAAAGAAATAATAATAAGGTTATTATAATTATTTTTTAATTCATTTATAATATCTATACCTTGTTTTGAACTATTCTTTAGCCATAAATCAACTAATACTAAATCAAAGTTAAAATCTTCTTTATGAAGATTTGTGAATTCTTCATATGAGGTTACATATGAACTATTAAAATCATTTTTATTTAATATTAGAGAAACTTGCTTACAAATTTCTATCTCATCATCAATAATTAAAATTTTAGACATTTAATTGAATATCAACTTTAAAACCAGAATAATTATTAGTTTTTATTTTCATAGTGCCATTATTGTCTCTAATGATTTTATTAATTAATGGCAAGCCAAGACCTGATGAATTTTTAGTTGAAAAATATGGTTTGATTAAGTTGTCAATATTCCCATCGTAACCTGGTCCATTATCAAAGAAAGATAATAAAATATGATAATCATTCTTAACTAAAGTTATTTCAATAATTGGATTGGTTGATTTTTCTAAGGCCTCTATAGAGTTTTTAAAGAGGTTATTTAATATTATATCAACATAAGATTGATCGAAAATAATATTAACATCATTTTGTATACTTTGGTTGAATGAAATTTTAGGGTAATTTCTTTTATATTCATCAATATAAATTGATAATATTTCAGAAAAATTAATTTTCTTATTATTAGCCTTTGGTAAACGTGCAAAATTTGAAAATTCATTTACAAGATTTTGTATTAAAAAAATCTGTCTTTTAATTGAAAGTATTGAATTTTTCAAATCTTCATCTTCAATTTGAGTTTCAAGAAATTCTGTTGAAAGGAGCAATGGAGTTAAGGGATTTTTAATTTCATGAGAAATTTTACGAGCTAACTCTGCTATAGCATTATTTTTTTCAGCAGAAATAAGATCCGTATAATCGTTAAATATAATTAATTGATCAAAAAGTGAATTATTTAATATATTTATAGATTTAATAAAAAATGTTTTCTCAATTTGATTTATTAATATCGTAATATTTTTTTCAAAAGTTTTATCTACATCTAAATGATTATTATTAGTATTTTGATTAATCAATTTTTTAAGGTTATCAAAAGGACTTAAATTATCTTGAGATAAAACTTTAGAAGCGGTATTTTGAAAAATAAGCTCATTATTATTTAAAACAAATATACCATAAGGAGAATTTTCAATAATATTATTAATAAAATTTAACTGATCATTGATTGTTATATTTGTTTTTTCTAAATTTAATCTCTGATTAATTATCGTATTACTCATATTATAGA
The DNA here is from genome assembly GCA_045560885.1 of Alphaproteobacteria bacterium. Taxonomy (GTDB): domain Bacteria; phylum Pseudomonadota; class Alphaproteobacteria; order HIMB59; family HIMB59; genus HIMB59. Next base: position 28,036 of record JBJKYU010000027.1, on the reverse strand, counting down.
AAGAATTATTCAATTGTGAAATATCATCCCTATCATCAATTTTTGAAATTTTAAGATTATTAAAATTTCCTTTTTTTAGTTCATTAATTGATAAATTTAAATCTCTTATAGGTCTAGCAAGTTTAAAGCTAAAATTAGTTCCAATGATAATAAAAATTATAATTAAACTAGTTGATAAAATTATATAAATAGTAAAAAAAGTTATCTGTATATTTTTTTTATTTTGATCAATTGAATTAATAGCATTATAAGACTCAATAATATTTTGATAATAATTTAATAATTCTGAGTCTATTGATTTTAATAATACTAAATAATTATTTCTAGATAGATTTATTTTAGAAAAGAGCTGATCATATTGGAAAAAAATAGTAATGTCATTTTCAGTATTTTTTTGAACTAGATTTAAGTTCTCTTCGGTTAACTCGATTTTATCTTCTGTAAAATGTTCAATAAATTTTTGATCATTTGAAAAATTATATACTGAAATGATATCAAATCGTTGGATGATATCCCTATCAATTAATCTTTCTGCAATTACATAATTTCTTATAAATTTAGAGTCAGTAATTAAATTTTTTTCTGTTTGATCAATATATTTTTGAGCTAATTGGTAAGAATTATTTACTGTTGACTTAAAAGCTGGTCCTAACCATGTACTCATTTCAATGTTAAAAAAAATTGCTGATGCTAATAATATTATACCACTTGGTAATATTGAAAATAATCCAAAAAAAAGAAAAAACTTATTGAACAATCTTAATCCGATTACTTCTCTTTTTCTTATTTTAAAATAATTGATTAAAAATATTGATAAATAAATCAGTAAAATTAAAAGAAATATAAAATCAGCTATTATTAGATATTGAATTAACTCTGCATCTCTAACTATTTCATTCGAAGAAATAAGGGAATATACAGTTAGTGAAAAAAGAATTATAAATACTATCAGAAGAATAGTTGCTGAAAATTTATTATAATATTTTGACATTAAATTTATCTAAAATTCATTTCATACTACTTGCAGCAGGCGAAAGTACTAGATTCAAAGCAAAAGAAAATAAGCTTTTATCAAAAATTAAAGATAAAACCATTCTTGAACATAATATAGAACAATTAAAAAAAATAGGGTTTAAAAAAATTACTTTAGTTATTAGGAATAATAGTATTTTAAAAAATATTACCAAAACAAAAATTGAGATAATAAAAGGTGGAAAAACAAGGACATTGAGTGTTAAAAATGCACTTTTAAAATCAAAAATTGAAGCAAAATATGTTTTTGTTCACGATGCTGCTAGAATATTAACATCAGAAAAAATTTTAATAAAATTGGTTAAGGAAACTTATAAAGATAAATATGACTGTATTATTCCATTTTCTAAATGTTCTGATACTGTCATAAAAAATCACATAAATATAAAAAGAGAAGATCTTAAATTAATTAAAACACCTCAAGTTTTTTTAAAGAAAAAGATTCTTCAATTACATAAAATTAACAAAAATTATCAATTAACAGATGATAGTATCTTGATGAGAGATAATCCTAAAGAATTCAAAATTAAATATCTCCTCGATAATGATTTTAATTTTAAAGTAACTTATAAAGAAGATATTAAAAATTTAAGTTTAAATCATAATTATAAGCAAAGAGTTGGATTAGGTTATGATATTCATAAAATTCAAAAAATTGAAAAGTCTAGTTATATAAAACTAGGAGGCATTAGCATAAAATCAAAAGTTAGAGTTATTTCTCATTCTGATGGTGATGTTATTTTGCATGCTATAACTGACTCAATTTTAGGCGCTTTATCCTTAAGGGACATAGGTACCTATTTTCCAAATAACCAAATTAATAAGAATAGAAATTCAAAAGAATTTTTAGATTTTGCACTTAAAAAATTAAGAAACAAAAATTTTAGAATAAATAATATTGATCTAATGATTGTTTCAGAAATGCCAAAAATAAACCCCTATTATGAGAAAATTATAAAAAGTTTAACTAAATTACTACAAATAGATAAAAATCAAATAACCATAAAAGCAACTACTAATGAAAAGTCTGGGCTTATAGGAAAAAGTGAATTTATTGCTTGTTGGTCTAATTTATCTATTTATTAAATTAAATAGCTTTTTTAAGTTTTATAAAATCCTCATCAGCATGATAGCTAGATCTAGTTAAAGGTGAGGAAGAAACCATTTTAAAACCAATCTCAACACATTGATCATACAAAAAATTAAATTCATCTGGAGTATAAAATTTATGAACTTTTTCATGGTGGATTGAAGGTTGAAGGTATTGACCAATAGTAACAAAGTCTACTTTATGATCTCTTAAATCAATTAAAAGTTCTTGAATATCATCTAAAGTCTCGCCTAAACCAACCATTAACCCTGACTTTGTGAAAATATCTGGATTGTAAGATTTGACTGATTTTAAAAGATTTAAACTTTCTTTATAAATAGCTCCAGGACGAATATTTTTATACAGTTTACTTACTGTCTCAATGTTGTGATTAAAGACATCGGGCATTGAATCAACAATAGATTTATAAACTTCACCTTTTCTTAAAAAATCAGGAGTTAAAATTTCTATCGTGGTTTGAGGAGAAAGTTCTTTGATATATTTAATTGTAGATATGAATTGACCCGCTCCACCATCAATTAAATCATCTCTATCAACACTAGTAATAACAACATGTTTTAGGTTTAAAGCAGATACAGATTTTGCAACATTTAATGGCTCTAAAGGGTCTATAGAAAAAGGTTTTCCTGTTTTGACATTACAAAAGGAACAAGCTCTTGTACAAGTATCACCAAGTATCATAAATGTTGCATGTTTTTTAGACCAACACTCACCTATGTTAGGACAAGCTGCCTCTTGGCATACAGTGTGTAAATTATATTTTTTTACTAAATTTAGAGTATCAATATATTGTTTCGATGTTGGTGCTTTTACTTTTATCCAATTAGGTTTTTTTAATTCTGTAGGATTATTTCTTTTGACTTTCTCTGGATGGCGTATCATTATAATTTAAAAATGGAGTGCTTTTCCAAAAGCAGATAAAACACTTTCATGAATAGACTCAGAAAGAGTTGGGTGAGCAAATACTGTGTTTATAAATTCATCTTCAGTAGACTCAGAAGATATAGCTAAGCCAAAAGTCGATATCATTTCCGTTACATCTGGGCCAATTAAATGAGCACCTAAAAATTCACCTGTCTCAGCATTAAACAAGGTCTTAACAAAACCAAAGGTGTTGGACATTGTTTGTGATTTACCATTGGCTAGAAATGGAAAATTTCCTTTTTTAAAAGGTATGTTCGATTCTTCTAATTGTTGTTCAGTATAACCAATAGTTGCTACCTGGGGCAAACTATAAATACATCCAGGTATATGATGGGTTTTGGGTTTGTGAGTATTTTGACCTGTAGAAATATATTCAACACAATTAATAGCATCGTGCATTGCTTTATGAGCTAGCCACGGGCCACCTATTATATCTCCTATGGCAAATAAATTTGCTGTATTTGTTTCATAATTATCATTTGTTTCGATATAACCAGCTTTATCAAGTTTTAATTTTGTATTTTCGATTATTTTGGTATCTAAATTGGGAGAAACGCCAATAGACATAATTAATGCATCAGATTCAATTGATTGATCATTATTAGAAATAATGACCTTCTTTTTATTTTCATTGATTGCAGAAATCTTGGCATTAAGTTCAAATTTAATACCTTTTTTTTCAAATATTTTTTGGGCTTCAATTGAAACATCTTTATCAAATTGAGGTAGTATTTTATCTTGTGACTCAAAGACTGTGACTTTACATCCAAGAGCATTATATATGCTAGCAAACTCTATTCCAATAGCACCAGAACCAATAATTGACAGATTTTTTGGAAGGAATTTAGGTATCATTGCCTCTTTAGAACTCCATATTAAATCAGAAAATTTTGTATCTCCAATAGTTCTTGGCTTACAACCAGTGGCTAAAATCAACCTATCTGATTCAATAAATTGATCATGAGATTTTATTTTAAAAAAATTATTTTCTAATTGAGGCAAAGCCTTAACAGCATAAACATCAATTTTATTTTTTTTCATCAAAGAGCTTACACCTTTAGATAAATTTTCAGATGCTTTTCTTGATTTTTCTACAATATTTTCTAATGCGATTTTACTTAAATCATCATTATTTAATCCAAAATGTTTAGCTTCTTCTATGAACTCAGCTGAGTGTAATAAAGATTTGGTTGGAATACACCCCCAATTAAGGCACACACCTCCTAGACGATCTTCCTCAAAGAGCGCAACTTTCATTCCAAGTTGTGAAGCTTTAATAGCAGCAACGTATCCACCAGGACCACCACCTATAATTGATATATCATATTTATTATTCATTATTTATTTTCTCCAAATTTAAAACTATACTAGAAAGAAACTGTGAGGCTAAAACACCATCTACAGCTCTATGATCACAAGATAAAGTTAAATTTACAAAACTTGCTATTTCTATTTTTCCCTTATTAACAAATACATCCTCGAATATTTGACCCACTGCAAGTATGTATGTCTGACCTGGTAAAATAATTGCATCAAAACTTCTAATATTATATGAGCCAAGATTTGAAATACTAATAACACCTCCAGATAAATCTGATGGAGAAATTTTGTTTTCTCTTGTGATGTTTATCAAATCATTAAGACCATTACTAATTGAGGATAAATCTTTAGAGTTAATATTTTTTAATACCGGCATTTTTAGACCAGAATTTGTATCAACGGCGATACCTATATTAGTATCTTTATTAATAAAAAACTCACCATTATCTTTATATGAGCAATTAGCATCAGAATATTGATCAAATGCTAAAGCAATTGATTGCATCAAGATAGCATTGAAAGAATATTTATTTCCTTTTTGTTTTTGAGTTTTTCTAAATTGTAAAAGGTTATTCATATTTACTTTGGTATTTAAATAAAAATGAGGAATATTTTGCTTCGAATGTATTGTTGCTTTGGCAATAGCTTGACGAAGTTTATTAACTTTTGAATTATCAGTCACAGTAGTACTATTTAATATATCTCTGCCAATTATTCTATTCAAGGGACCTGTACCCTTAATTTCATTGATATTTATTGATCTTTCTTTTGCTAAAAACTTAGCAAAGGGTGAAATAAAAAACTTATCAGATGCGGAGTTATTTTCTTCATTTGTGATTTGATTTAAGTCAGATAAGTGAATTCTTCTAGATGCAGGAGTTATATTTTCAACATTGATACCTTTTAGATTTGCTATTTTTTTAGCTAGCGGTGTTATTAAAATTTTTTTCGAGGAATTATTTGTAGTAACTTCGTTAATCTTAGTTTCAGATGAATTTTTTACTTCAACTGAGTTGGTGTTATTTTCTTTTATAAATTTACTAATCTCACTTTCTTCTACATTTTTATTATCAGATATTATTGCTACTAGTTCATTTACTTTAGCTATATCACCTTCTCGGGTTAGGATTTTTGCAATAAATCCATCCTCAGGAGACTCATATTCCATAGTTGCCTTATCAGTCTCAACTTCAAACAAAACTTCTCCACTCAAAATAGGGTCTTTTTCTTTTTTGACCCATTTTACTATCTTTCCCTCCTCCATAGTAGGCGACAAAGATGGAAGATTAACTTCAAAAAACATTAATTTTTATAAGTAACTTTTTTTGCTGCACTTACGATTTCATCTTTAGTGGGAAGAGCAAGAGCTTCTAAATTTTCTGCATAAGGCATAGGGACATCTTTTCCGCTAACTTTTACAATTTCGCTATCAAGATAATCAAAACAATTTGATTGTATTAAATATGACAAATGAGATCCAAAACTAGTATTTCCCAACCATCTTCAACAATAACTACCCTATTTGTCTTTTTTACTGATCGATAAATACATTCCTCATCTAAAGGTTTTATAGATCTTAGATCTATAATATCAGGATTCAAGCCGAGTTTTTGAATTTCTGGTAGTGCGGATAAAATTCTATGCACACTCATGCTAAATCCAATAATTGTTAAATCACTGCCTTCATTAATAATATTAGCTTTACCTAAAGGGATTAAAAAGTCATTCTCTGATGGGACATTGGCTTTTTCTTTATAAAGGAGTTCATGCTCTAAAAAAATAACTGGGTTAGGATTTCTTATAGAGCTTTTTAAAAGACCTTTAGCATCTCTGGCGTTAGAAGGTGCTACTACGATCAAACCTGGAATATGAGAGTACCAGGATATAAAACATTGACTATGTTGAGCGGCTACTCTTGCAGCGGCACCATTTGGACCGCGGAAAACAATAGGAACATTAATTTCTCCTCCTGACATATAAAGTGATTTAGCTGCAGAATTAATAATTTGATCAATAGCTTGCATTGAAAAGTTAAATGTCATGAATTCACAAATTGGTTTTAATCCAGCCATAGCTGCTCCAATAGCAAGACCAGTAAATCCATGTTCTGAAATTGGTGTATCTAAGACTCTTTTAGAACCAAATTTATCTAAAAGTCCTTGGGTTACTTTATATGCACCATCGTACTCTGCCACTTCTTCACCCAATAAGAAAACATCCTCGTCTAGTTCCATTTCTTCAGTAATGGCATTATTAAGAGCCTCTCTCATTGTAATTTCTATTTCACTCCAATTTTTTTTATCAGTTACTTGGTTATTAAATATTGAAGACATATTTACAGAAGTAGATTGAATATTATTTGATATTTCTAATTCAGTTTTGATTGGTTTTTCTTCTTCAACAGGGTTCGAACTAGTCTCTTCATCCTCTCCTTCAACTTTTAAAACAGCAATAGGCGAGTTAACAGGAATGTTTTCAGAGCCCTCCTCAACAATAATTTTTTGAATAATTCCATCATCAGGAGACTCAAGTTCCATGGTAGCTTTATCAGTTTCTATTTCGGCTAAAATATCTCCAGAATTTACTTGCTGACCTTCTTTAACTAACCATTTAACTAAATTTCCTTGTTCCATAGTGGGGGAAAGGGCTGGAAGTAAAATATTCATAGATAGACCTCAGTAAATAATTCATTTAACTCAGGAAGTGGAGACTCTAATGAGAATTTTTCAACTTCCTTAATTTGTTTTTTTATATTGGTCTCAATAACCGTAAATTCATCTTCTTTAATTTTAAAATCTTTTTGTAGTTTATTTTTCATAGATATTAATGGATCATTAGATTTCATTTCATTTACTTCATCCTTACTACGGTAGGTAGCAGGATCAGACATTGAATGTCCTCTGTATCGATAGGTATCCATTTCTATGACATAAGGTTTTGAATTTTCATAAATATGGTCTCTTGCTCTTATTGCAGCTTGGCTAACTTCAAAGAAATCCATACCGTTTATTTTTTCTCCTTCGATTCCAAAAACAGTAGCTCTTTCATATAAATCTTTTCCAGCTGCTGATCTATTCACAGCCGTTCCCATTCCATATCTATTATTTTCGATGATAAATAAAACAGGTAGATTCCATAAAGATGCCAAATTAAAGGCTTCAAAAACTTGACCATTACTCATTGCGCCATCTCCGACATAGACTCTACTAATTTTTTTTTCATTTCTATATTTATGAGCAAAAGCTAAACCAACACCTATAGGAACTTGGGCCCCTACTATTCCATGCCCACCATAAAATCGATTAGCTTTTGAAAACATATGCATAGAACCACCCTTACCTTTTGAGATGCCATCTTTTCTTCCTGTGAGTTCAGCCATGACAAACTTAGGATCTACGCCCCTAGCTAATATGTGTCCATGATCTCTATAAGAAGTTACAACTGTATCCTCAGATTGAATAGAGGATAAAATTCCTGTAACAACAGCTTCTTGACCAATATACAAATGACAGAAGCCTCCAATTTTTCCTGCACCATACAATTGCCCTGCCTTCTCTTCGAATTTTCTGATAAGGAACATTTTCTCATAAAAACCAAGTAGTTCTTTATTTGAGAAGGAGTTGCTAATTTTTTTCGCCATATGCTTAGTCCAGTTTGATTATTACTTCCCCATCTTGAGGGGTTGGGTTTTTTTGTTTTGATATTTCATCAATATAGTCTTCCTTATTGGAGTAAAAGGAATGTAAATCCACATTTAAGTCTATCATATTTTGATGAAGTTCCGAGCTTAGATGATCATACATTTTGTTTTCAAATTTGTAGATAAGATAGTTACCCACATTAAATTTTCCATAAATAGTATGATAGATCAGATAAATCATAACAAATGCAAAAAAGAAATTAATTAAGTTGTTAGCTTTTAAAAATTTCACTTAGTTCACCCGCATAACCTTTAATCTTTGGGTTTTCAGCAATCCTTAATAATTGATTGTATTTTGCAACCCTATCAGATCTAGCCAAAGATCCAGTTTTGATTAAAGGACAAGAAGAGGCTACAGCTAAATCAGAAATAAATGAATCTTCTGTTTCTCCAGAGCGATGGGACATTATTGAAGCAAATTGGTTAGAACTTGCTAAAGAGATAGCCTGTAGAGTTTCTGTAACAGAACCTATTTGATTTAGCTTGATTAAAATACTATTAGCTTGTTTTTTTTCTATACCAGTTTGAAGTTTATCTAAATTAGTCACGAATAAATCATCACCAACAAGTTTAATTTTATCTCCCAACTTTTCAGTAATTTTTGTCCAACCATCGTAGTCTTCTTCATTCAAGGCATCTTCAATGGAGAAAATAGGATATTTGTTACAGATATTTTCATAAACTCCTATCATGTCGTCTGTCGAATAGATGTTTCCTTCAAAATTATATTTATCATCAGAAAAAAATTCACTAGAGGCTGCATCTAAAGAGATCTTAAAATGTTTATTAAGCTCGTACCCAGCTTTAGTAATTGATTCACAAATACAATCAAGGACATCTAAATGAGATTTCAAATTAGGTGCAAAACCACCTTCGTCACCCAGATTTGTGTTCAGTAACTGACTTTTCAAATCTATTTTAATGTTAGTAATAACTGAGTGTGTTGCGCTTAAAGCCTCTTTGAGTGAAGAGAAGCCAATTGGAAGTATCATAAATTCTTGGAAATCAACATCATTGTCTGCATGCTGGCCACCATTAATGACGTTTAACATTGGGACAGGTATTGATAAATCAGAATCTCCTTGAGATAAAAAAACAGCGCCATAGTTCGCATATGACCAAGCTTTATAAAAAGCCAAGCTAAGGGAAAGAATAGCATTAGCTCCAAACTTAGATTTATTCGGTGTGCCATCTAAGCTAATCATAAAATTGTCAAATTCCTCATAATCAAGGAACTCACGTGAAATCAATTGTGGTTTTAAAATTTCATTAACATTGGAAACAGCTTTTAATACGCCCTTTCCACTCATTCTGTTCTTGTCTCCATCTCTAAGCTCGAGTGCTTCAAACTTACCAGTGGATGCCCCAGAAGGAACTAAACCTCGAAATGGATAACTTATTCCCTCTATAATCAGTTCACATTCGACTGTTGGGTTTCCTCTACTGTCAAAAATTTCTCTAGCTTTTATATCTTGGATTATCATTTATTTTGCCGCCTTATTTATTTTATTAATATCACTTAATAGCTTAGGCATTTTATGCAAATACATCATATTTGGTCCATCGCTTAAAGCTATTTCAGGGTTGGGATGAGTTTCTACAAAAAATCCAGCAAGCCTTAATGAGGCTGCAGACTTAGCAAGTGGCATAACATACTGTCTTGCACCGCCACTTTTTAAACCCATTCCGCCAGGTAATTGAACGCTATGAGTAGCGTCAAAAATTATAGGGTATCCAAAACTCTTCATAAAATAGACACCCTTAAAATCGTTAATTAAATAATTATAACCAAAAGAGTTACCTCTTTCTGTAATTAAAATTTTTCTATTATTTTCGTTTTCTATCTTTAGGATAATATTTTCTACTTCTTTGTGAGATAAAAATTGACCCTTTTTAACATTTACAATTTTTTTAGTTTGAGCCGCCGCTTTAATCAAATCAGTTTGTCGGCAAAGAAAAGCAGGAATTTGAAATACATCAATAAAATCTGATAAATAATCAATTTGTGAAGTCTCATGTACATCAGTAGTGATATGGATATCAAAATCTTTTTTTAAATTTTTTAAAATATCTATGGATTTATCTAAGGATATTTTACTTCTTACTGTTTTATCAGAACTTCTATTAGCTTTATCAAAACTGCATTTAAAAATTAAATTAAATTTATTTTTTTTTGTATAATTAATTAAGTTTTTGGCAACTAGTCTAACTAGTTTTTCACTTTCTAATAAGCATGGACCTGAAATGAGCGTTAACTTATCTGTATCATTTTTGATAAATTGGTTATTTAATTTAACAGATTTATTCATTCTTATAATCCAAACTATTCTTAATAAAAGATAAAAATATAGGGTGAGGTTTGAAAGGTTTTGACTTTAATTCAGGGTGGAACTGTACACCTAAAAACCATTTATGATTTTTATTTTCTATAATCTCTAAGAGTTTTTTGTCTTTTGAAAAACCAGAAAATATCAAACCTTTTTTTTCTAGTTGTATGCGAAATTTAGGGTTGACCTCATATCTATGTCTATGTCGTTCTTTAATTAACTTATTTTTGTATATCTTTGATGCTAAGGAATTAGCTTTTATGTGACAAGGATAAGAACCCAATCTCATCGTTGCTCCCAAATCTGTATCTTTAGATCTTTTTATTTTTTTGTTCTGAAAATTCCACTCTGTCATTAAAGAAATTAAATTATTTTTGTATTTTCCAAATTCTGAACTACCGGCATTCTTAATTTTTAATACATTTTTAGCAAATTCTATAATTGACAATTGCATGCCAAGGCAAATTCCAAGAAAAGGTATTTGGTTTTCTCTTGCAAATTTTATAGCCTCAATTTTTCCATTAATGCCTCTGTTCCCAAAACCACCAGGAATTAAAATTCCAGAAGCTGATTTAAGTAAATCTGATACGTTTTTGGAATTAATGGTCTCTGAGTCTAACCAACGAATTATTACATTCGCTTTATTATGAACACCAGCATGGTAAATAGCTTCATATAGTGATTTATAAGAGTCTTTTAAATGAACATATTTTCCTATTATATAAATTTTCAAATCCTCTTTTGCGTGTGACTCAAGAATTTCAAAATTAATCCAATTAGTTAAATCTTTTTTCTTTGGTGATTTTATGTGCAGTTTTTTGATGACTAAGTCATCTAGTTTCGATTTTGAGAGAAGATTTGGAACCTGATAGATACTTTCAACATCATAAGATGGGATAACTGCATTAGAAGGGACATTGCAAAAAAGACTAATTTTTTGAATTTCCTCTTTGTTTATTTTTTTATTACTTCGACAAACTATAATATCTGGCTGTATTCCAGAATTTAATAATTCTTTTACTGAGTGTTGTGTAGGCTTTGTTTTTACTTCGCCTGAGGTTTCAATATAAGGCAATAAAGTAAGATGAATTAATAATGTATCTAAGTGATTTTCGTTTTTAAATTGTCTAATTGCTTCTAAAAAAGGAAGGCTTTCTATATCACCTACAGTACCTCCTATTTCGCAAATGATAACATCATCTTTATTTGAAGATTTTTTAATAAACTTTTTTATTTCTTCGGTAACATGGGGAATAACCTGAACAGTTGAACCTAAATATTCTCCTTTTCTTTCTTTTGATAGAATGGAAGAATAAATTTTGCCTGATGAAATAGAGTCATTTTTTGAACAAGTGATATCAGTAAATCTTTCATAATGTCCTAAATCTAAATCTGTTTCATAACCATCATCAGTTACATACACCTCGCCATGTTGATAAGGGCTCATTGTACCTGGATCTACATTCAAATAAGGATCTAGCTTACGGATTTTGAGTTTAATACCTCTTGAACGAAGTAAAGAAGCTAATGATGCAGTGACTATTCCCTTACCTAGCGATGATACAACACCTCCGGTAACGAAAATTAATTTCACTGATTAGGCACTTCTGGAATTTGTTCCTCTATAGACTCATCAATAACGATCTCTTCAGCAACATTTTCAAGATCATTCGAAACAGAAAATTGTTTTGTGATAACTGCACCCATGAATAAACACCAAAATAAAAAACCAAAACCTAATGCATAAGTGATTTTAGTCATTCCAGAAAAGGAAGACTTATTTGAAGTCATACCGCCTGTTAAAGAAGTCTGAGTGCCAAGTCCTAAACTTCCACCTTCGGTTTTCTGAAAAAGAATTATTAAGATTAAAATTGCCCCAATAATTGCACTAACAATTAGAAATAAGTTAATCATGTGTATTTATTATTTAAAATATTTAATAAACGAAGATTTAGTTGAGGCTGATCCAACCAAAACGCCGTTAACAAATTGTAAATTTAAGATTTCCGAAATATTACTTAAATTTACCGAACCACCATATAAAATATTAATTTTTTTAAAAGTATATTTTTCAAGAATTTTAATTAAAAATTTACAAATATCATCAATTTCTGACAATTCTGGTGTTAATCCAGTGCCAATAGACCACAAAGGTTCATAAGCTAAGATAATTTGGTCGTATTTCTCGGTTTTTTTAAAAATAGTGTTAATTTGACTACGAAGATACGATTTAGTTTTTTTAGATTTATAAATATTTAAAGACTCGCCGATACAAACTATCGGGATCAACTTATTATTTATAGATAACTCTAACTTCTTACTTACAATTTTATCATTTTCACCATGATTAGATCTCATTTCTGAATGACCAATTATTGTATATTTAATTTTATTTTCTATGAGATGGGAAATGTCTAATGAACCAGTACTAGCTCCCCTTCCATCTAAATCAAAGTTTTGAGTTGCATATGTGTTTTTTTTAAATTTTTCCGATAATGCTAAATGAAAAAAATTATTTGGAGCAGATATTATTTTAAATTTTTTGCTCTTTTTAAATCCTGAAATAATTTTTGAAAGCTTTACAGACTCTTTAAGATTTAAATATGATTTCCAATTAAATATTATATATTTCATAGTATTTTACTGATATCAGATAATAATAATATTTGAAATGAAAAAGCTTATTATAATATTCTTTAGTGCCGCACTTGGTATCAGTTTTTTATTTATTGGATTTGGCTCATATGTCTCTACCAATCACGTAATTAAATTAGGAAATACTAAAATTACTACAAATGAATTTAATGAAGCCTATGACAGCTATAAAGCTGAAAATGAAATTTCAAATTTATCTGAAGATCAAGATCTATATGCTAAAATTCAATTTTTAAATGAATATATAAATGAATTAGCATATGAAGAATTTTTAAATCAAAAAATAAAAATAAGCGAAGACTCCAAAAAAGTTATTCTTAAAAAATCTTTGAATAATGAAGAACTATTTAAAAACTTAGATGAAACGATTTTACAAAATTCACTAAAAGAAATAGAAAAAGGAATTCATGCAGATATTTTCAATAATTCTCTAAACGCTCCTGATTTAGTTAAGGGAGATATTTTTGAAGAATTATTAGCCCAAAAAAATTTAGATATTTATGAAATTGGCATTCGAAATTACCAACCAAGCAAATCTCATGAAAAAGAATTTTTTGAAAACTATGAAATATACAAAATTGAATTGAATAATTATGATTTAAAGAAATATGTTGAAGAAGAGTTAATAACATCAGAGATAATAAATCAATATTTTGACGAAAATTCAGAAGAATTTATTGAGCCTAAAAGATACACCTATGAACAAATTATTTCAGTTAATGATAATGAAAATGATTTTAGTTTATTAAGAGAAAACCAAGAAAATCAATTTAAACTCTTTGAGGCTGTAGATGAAAAATTAATACTTCCCAAAGTCAAAGAGAAATTAGATATATTAAATCTAAACGAAATCAGCACTCCTATTCAAATTGGAGAAAAATTTTTTTATGTAAAATTAAATGAAGTAAGAGAACAAAAAATTAAAAATTTTGATGAAGTAAAAGAAGAAATTAATGAAAAATTAATTCAAAATGAAATAGATAACTTCGATACAAATAATATTACAGATCAAATGAATAAATATAAAGACTCATTTATTTTCTATTCAAATACATTTAATTTTTTAGAAAATATTCCAAGCGAATTTCATTTCATAAATTTTAATGATTTTGATAACTCATTAATTCATGAGAAAAGATTAATTGAGTACAGTGTAAAAAATTCAGATATCAAGGATTTGTCCACTGAAATAAAATCAAAATTTTTAGAGTCTTATGACATATACAAAGAAGATATTATCCAATCTCACAGTGAAGATGAATTAATAAAAACTGGAAGTGTTCAAGTTAATTACTTTACTGACTCTTTAACAGTAAAAGGATTTTTCTTATCTGAGGAGGATCTTGAAAATGTGGTTACTATTAAAGAAAACAATCTATTGAAAGTAAGCTTGCCCAACGAGGTAATTTACTTAAAAGTTAATGAAGTAAGCAAAATAGACCCTCTAAATATTAAACAAAATATTGTTAACTTAATTTACTCTACAATAATTAATCAAATAAAGAATAATTATGAAATTGAGGTTAACAATCAAGAAATACTCAATTTATAAAAATGCATATTTATGGTCGGAAAATTTTCTCCGATACAGAAAATCCAATAACAATTTTTTATAAGCTCAAATCAAAATTTAAAGATATTTCTATTCTTGAGTCGGTAATAGGTGGTGAAAACAAAGGTAGGTATTCAATTATATTTTTTAACATAGTTGAAAATGTTGAAATTTATGAAAATTATGCACTTAAAAATAATAAAAAAATCAAAATATCTTCCCCCAATAATTATTTAAAAGAAATATCTAAACTAAATAAGGTAAAAAATCATTACAACTTACCCATTCCTATTCCGTTTTTGATAGGAAATATGTGTTTTGATTTGTCAAAGTTTACTTTACCTAAACTGAAATATGATAGATCTAAAAATCAAATTCATATCCCCTTGGCCCATGTTGTAAGACCTACTAATTTAATAATTTTTGACAATATATTAAATGAAACTCACCTAATTGAGATTAAAAACAAGTCTCAAAAAAGCCAAAACTCTCTTAAAAAAATAGAAAATTTAATTTTTACTAATGAAAATATCAAATTTGAAAAAAAAATAGGATCGCCATCAAATTTTTATCACCATATGAAAAAAAGTGATTTTTTCAAAAAAGTAAATTCTATAAAAAAGGAAATTTCTAAAGGAGAAATTTTTCAAGCAGTTCTTTCACAGCGATTTTCATCAATCTATAAAATTGATCCATTTAAGTTTTATAGAGCCTTAAGATCCATAAATCCATCTCCCTATCTTGTCTATTTGAATTTAAAGGATTATCAAATTATATGTTCTAGTCCTGAGACAATGATAAATGTTAAAAATAAACAAGTTACTCTAAGACCAATTGCTGGCACTAGAAAAAGAGGGTCTACAGAAAAAGAAGATCTGAAGTTAAAAAATGATCTTTTAAATGACAAAAAAGAGCTCGCTGAACACCTAATGCTTGTTGATTTGGGCAGAAATGATGTAGGCCAAATATCAAAAGATAATTCGGTTAAAGTAACTGAAAAAAACATAATAGAATACTACTCTCATGTTATGCATATTGTTAGCAACGTAACGGGAGTTTTAAAAAAAGGTTTTTCACCTATCGATGTTTTATACGCTGGTCTTCCCGCTGGAACTGTTTCTGGTGCACCAAAGATTAGGTCGCTAGAGATCTTAGAAGAACAAGAAAACATAAATAGAGAATTTTATTCTGGATCTGTCTTCTATCTTGATATTAATGGTGATATGGATAGTTGTATTAATTTAAGAACAGCTTTAATAAAAAATAACAAAATTTATGCCCAAAGTGGAGCAGGAATAGTACATGATAGTAAACCAGAGAATGAATACCTGGAATGTATCAATAAGGCCAATGCTTTATTTAAGGCATATGAAATAGCCCATAAAATTACATGATTACATTAATTGATAATTATGACAGCTTTACCTATAACCTTTATCATTACCTAAGCTTGAGAGAAAAAGTAGTAATAATCAAAAATGATCAGGTTTCTAAAAACTTCAACACAATTATCAAAAGTAAGGGTATTGTTATTTCACCTGGACCAAGCACACCTTTTAATTCAGGCGAATGCCTTTCATTAGTTCATAAGATTTACTCTTTTATGCCAATCTTGGGGGTTTGCCTAGGTCATCAAATACTAGGTGTATATTTTGGAGCTAGAATAAAGACTTTAAAAAATCCAATGCATGGAAAAGTATCTGAGATAATTACTCAAAATAAATTTAAATTATATGAAAATTTAAATTCATCTTTCATGGCGACTAGATATCACTCTTTATATTTAGACAGTAAAAATTTTCCTAAAAATTTACTTATTTCTGCTAGATCAAATGATGATAATATCATTATGAGTTTTAAGCATAAAGATTTTCCAATTTATGGCCTACAGTATCACCCAGAGAGTATTGAAACAAAAGTTGGTAACACAATCCTTGATAATTTTTTAAACATATTATGAACTTCAACATTAATAATGACATTAATCCAAAAAATTTAAATCTTGCAATCAATTACTTATTTAACACAGAAAATATTTCTCACCAGGCAATAATTATCAATGAATTAACAAAAAAAATACAATCAAAAGAAGTTTTGATTTCTCTTAGAAAATATATTTATTCAAACTCCAATAAGATAAAAACTTATGGTAATAGTCTAGATACTTGTGGCACTGGTGGTGATGGACTAAAAACACTTAATATTTCAACTACAGTTGCTATCTTGCTTTCATCCGTTGGGGTGCCGATAGCTAAACATGGTAATAGAGCTGCCAGCTCAAATAGCGGTTCAAGTGATGTTATAAATGAACTTGGTATAAATAATCCATCCAAATCAAATGAAATACATAAGCAAATTAAAAAGAAAAATTTTGTTTATTTAAATGCACCTTTATTTTATCCAAATTTAGGAAAAGTTGCTCAAATAAGAAAACAATTAGGTTTTAAAACAATTTTTAACTACATGGGCCCTACTCTCAATCCGCTTGGTGCTAAATATCAATTATTAGGAACAGTAGATAAAAATTCTGCAGAAATTATGTGTAAGATATTATCAGAAATTAAACTTAAAAATTTTAAAATATTTTATTCTCATGAAGGTCTTGATGAAATTAGTCTTTTCTCGCCAACAACATTTCTTATCAAAGATAAGTCAAAAATAAAAAAACAAACCATTTCTCAAAATTATTATAAAAAATATTTAAATAAAGTTCCTAAGTTTAGTCAGATAAAAGGGAAAGATCCTAGATATAATGCATCCAGAATATTTGAACTATTTGAAGGTAAGAAAGATACTTTTAGAGATATGGTTTTGATTAATTCATGTCATGCAATGATGCTTTATAAATCAAAATTGAAATTTCAAGATTGTTTTGATGAACTTTCATATGCACTTGATAATGGAAATGCCTCTAGACAACTAAAATTATTACAAAAAAAATAATGAATATTCTTGATCAAATAGTCTTAGAAAAAAAGAATTTTATTAAATATTTAAAACAAAAAGAACTGCATGCTATAAAAATTCCAAAAAAAAAGAGCCTATTCAAAAAATCTATTATTCAAGAAATTAAAAAACAAAAAAATGCTTTAATTGTAGAATTTAAGCGTTTTAGCCCTAGTGTAAAAAATTTTAATAAAATCAGAAGCATACAAGATACTATTGAAATTTATGATAAATCAAAATGTTGCTGTATTTCAATACTCACTGATAAGAATTTTGGTGGTAGTTTAAATGATATCTCTATAGCTAAAAAGTTAACAAATAAACCAATAATAAGAAAAGATTTTATCATAGATAAAACTCAAATTTTGGAGTCTAAACTTTATGGAGCAGATGCCATTTTATTAATAGCAAAAATTTTAACAAGAAAACAAATTGAAGACCTTTATCAATTTGCAAATGAATTAAACTTAGATGTTTTAATTGAGATAGAAAGTATTCATGAAATATCAAAAATTAAGAATATAAAAAGTTCTTTAATTGGAATAAATAATAGAAATTTAAAAGAACAAAAGATTAATATAGATAAATCAATTAACTTAAGTAATTTAATAAAAAATAAAAACTTTATTGTTAGTGAAAGTGGAATTGATATCAAAAATATTAAAAAAATTAAAGAAGCAACAAATATTAAAACTTTTTTAATTGGAGGGAGTATTTTAAATTCTAGTAAGACACTCAATTATATTAATAAACTTTATAACTCATAATGACTCTAACTCATTTTAAAAACAAAAATCAAACTATAGAAATGGTGGATATCTCTAAAAAAAAGAAAACAGCAAGAATAGCTATTGCTGAGTCTTTAATTAAAATTGATAAAAGTCTCCATCAGGTATTATTAAATGATCAAAATTTATTTTCAAATTTATGTGCTACAGCTAAAATTGCAGGAGTATTGGCGGCAAAAAATACTTCTCTTCAAATTCCCTTAACCCATCAAGTACCTATTGATCATATTACTATTGAATTTAAACTATTAGATAACGAATTTTTAAAAATAATATCATCAGTGAAATCAAAATATACTACAGGCCTGGAAATAGAGGCTTTGACAGCTGTTAGCACCTCATCAATAACAGTATTTGATATGTTAAAGTCTTATAAAAAAAAAATTATTATTCAAAATATTCAAATTATAAAAAAAAGAGGCGGGAAAAATAACATTGGATGATATTTTTAACGCAATAAGATTAATCAAAAAATATCTTCCAAAACCATCTTATACCTTAAAAAATACAAAATCTTTAACTTGTAGAGATTTAATAAACGATAGATTTACTCTAAAAGAAAATATACCTCCATATAATCAATCAGCAATGGATGGTATAGGAGTCATATCTAAAAAAAATACATACATTTTAAAGGGCAAAACCCTACTTGATAAATATATTGACTATAAGATTAAAGATAATGAGTGTGTAATAGTTAAAACAGGTTCTCTTATACCTAATTCAATAAAATATATAATCCCATGTGAAGTTTACTTTCAAAATAAAAATTTATTTCATATTTTGAAATATGATTTTAAAAATTCATTTATAAGAAAAAAGGGACATGTTTTTAAATCAGGACAAAAGTTCATCTTAAAAAATAAAAACCTAAGTAAAAAAGACCTTTTTATTTATAACTCTTTTAAAAACATAAGTTTAAAAACTAAAAATAATCTTTCTTTTAAAATTATTTCAACAGGTAATGAGTTTACAAAAAATCATTTCATAAATCCTACTAATGCCACTTATTTAGAGAGTTATTTATATTCACATAATCAAAAAATAGATAAAAATATACATATCAAAGATGATCAAAGAATTTTAGAAAAAGAACTCAATAATAGTAAATCTGATATAACTATTGTTATTGGCGGTACTGGAAAAAGTGAAGATGACTTTAATTTTAAAAATTTTAAATTATTAATAGACGGCTTAAATTTAAAACCAGGCAGACCCTTTAAATCTTTTATTAGGAATAAACAAATTTTCTTATTTTTTCCTGGAAATCCATGTTCTTCTTTTGTGCTTACCAACATTTTAGTTAATTCGTTAATACTTAAATATCAATTTTCTAAAAATCTTATTTTTGACAAAGAAATTGATATTAAGAAGATAAAATTTAATTTTAATAGTTTAATGAGAAAATCATTTCTATTTGGATTTATAAAAAATGATCAAAATATCAAAATATTTAATAATCAAGAAAGTTCAAATATTTCTAATATATTAAAATCAAATTGCCTTATTTACTTCAATAAGACTAAAAAATTGAAAATTTATAAATTAAATGACAAATAAAGCAAAAAAACTATTTGATTTTATTCAAAGCTATATTCAAAAAAATGGCATCTCTCCTTCATTTGATGAAATGAAAAACTTTATGGGTTTAAAATCAAAATCATCTATTTTCCAATATTTAGACTATCTTCAGGAAAATAGATATATCGACAGAGACAAACTTAAATCAAGATCAATAAAACTAACAAATGAAATTCCTTTGTATCCAGAAATTTCAGCTGGTAAACCATTAGAAACTGATTTAACGAATATAGAATATGTTCAATTAGAAAATTTGATTAAAAATAAATCACAGAATTCTTTTGCATGTAAAGTTAATGGAGAGTCAATGAATGCTTATGGCATCCAAAATGGAGACATAGTAATACTAGATAGTAATAGCGATTATAAAAAAAATGATATTTGTGCTATACAAATAGATAACAGCGAAATATCTCTTAAAAAAATTGAATTATTAAAAGATAATATAAAAATTTATGGAGATATTGATAATTTTAAACCAATTACTATAAAAAAAGACAGGGTTAAAATATTAGCAAAAATGATTGGGTTAATCAGGAACTATAAATGATAAAAACAAGATTTGCACCATCTCCTACAGGTAACTTTCACATGGGCGGTCTTAGAACAGCCATTTACAATTATCTATATGCCAAAAAAAATAAAGGTAAATTTCTTTTAAGAATCGAAGATACCGATCAAGAAAGATCAAAAAAAATATTCGAAGAAGAAATTCTTCAAATATTTAAAATTTTTGATCTCAATTATGATGAAATCAATTACCAATCTAAAAATATTCAAAAACATAAAGAAATTGTTGATACTTTATTAGATCAAAATTTAGCATACAAAGAAAATGATGGTCCTTATCGCTTTAAAGTTATTAAAGAAAAAGATTATTTTGAATATCAAGACTTAATATTAGGAAAAATTAAAATACCCTCAGAAAATATAGAGGACTTTTCAATAGCTAGATCAGATAAATCTCCAACATTTATTCTATCAAATTTAGTTGATGATCATTTAGATCAAATTACCCATGTAATTAGAGGCAATGATCATTCAATCAATACTATTAAACAAACACTTATTGCTGAGTCACTTTCATTTAATAAGATTAATTACGCTCATATACCACTTATTCATGATTTAAATGGTAAAAAACTCTCTAAAAGAGATAACATAACTAATGTCGATTTTTATTTAAATGAAGGATTTTTAAAAGAAAGTATTTTTAATTTTATTATAAAATTGGGTAATAATTTTAATGATTTAGAATATTTAGATATCCAAGATGCAATAAATAATTTTGAAATATCAAAAATCGTGCTATCTCCAGCTAAATTTGATATTCACAAATTAGAATTTATAAATCAGCATTATTTAAATCAACTTTCATTTCAAGAGTTTAAACTTCATATTAATTCCAAAAACCTAAAAGATACTGAAAATTATAATTTAGATATCATTTATAAAGATATTCTATCTAGAATAACCACAACTAAAAATATCAATGAAGAAATTTCAAGTTTAATTAATTTTTTTCAAAAAAAACAAACTGTTGATATTGACAATAATGAAAAAGATTTAATTCAAAAAATTTATAAAGCCATTCAAGATTTGCATAATGAAGAGGATCTTTTAGAAGTGCTTGAAAAAAATGATTTATTTTTAAAGAAAATTGGAAAAACAGTAAGAAAAATATTTGTTAATTTTGAATCAAAACTTCCAATTGATAAAATAATATTCTTTTATGGCATTAGTAATTTTAAAGAAAGATTGCTATTATACCTCCCATGATTGATGAAAAAAGATTTAAACTTATTGATAGCAAAACAGGTAAAGAATTTGAATTTGATGGATTAACTGGTTCAATGGGGCCAGATGTAATTAATATTTCATCACTCTACAAACAAACAGGTCTCTTTACTTATGATCCAGGTTTTACTTCAACAGCAGCTTGCAATTCAAAAATAACTTTTATTGATGGTGAAAAGGGAGTACTTCAGTATCGAGGTTACCCAATTGAAGATTTAGCTAGTCATAGTACCCACCTAGAAGTGTGCTATCTTCTTTTGCACGGAGAACTTCCATCAGAAACAGATAAAAATGAATTTGAAAGCATTATAAAGAACCATACTTTATTAAATGAACAAATAACTCAGTTTTATAGAGGATTTAGAAGAGATGCGCACCCTATGGCCATGATGATTGGTATAGTTGGAGCTTTATCTTCTTTTTATCATGATACTCTAAATATTGAAAATCCAGAACATAGAATGATAGCTACACATAGACTTTTAGCTAAAATTCCAACAATAGCTGCTATGGCTTATAAATATTCAGTTGGTCAACCTTTTGTTTATCCATTAAATAAACTCAACTACGCAGAAAATTTTTTACACATGTGTTTTGCTACTCCTGCTGAAGAGTATGAAATTAATCCACTATACTCCAAAATTATGGATCAAATATTCATTCTTCACGCTGATCATGAACAAAATGCTTCCACTTCAACAGTTCGTACAGCAGGATCTTCTTTAGCCAATCCATATGCATGTTTATCTGCAGGTATTTCTTCTCTATGGGGCAAATCCCATGGTGGGGCGAATGAAGCAGTCATAGATATGATAAATGAAATTGTAAACAATGATTTAAAACCAAAAGATTTTATTGAAGAGGTAAAGAATAAAAAAAATAAAATCAGACTTATGGGTTTTGGTCATAGAGTCTACAAAAGTTATGATCCAAGAGCAAAAGTTTTAAAAAAAAGTACTGAAGATTTATTTAAACATTTAAAGTTAAAATCAAAAGAATTAGAAATAGCAAAAGAAATAGAAGAATTAGCTTTAAATGATGACTATTTTAAAGAAAAAAATTTATATCCTAATGTTGATTTTTATTCCGGAATACTTTTAAAAGCATTAGGAATACCTGTTTCAATGTTTACGCCTATATTTGCAGTAGGAAGGACAGTCGGTTGGCTATCGCAATGGAAAGAAATGATAGAAGATAATGAATTCAAAATTACCAGACCTCGTCAGCTATATACCGGAGAAAAAGATAAAAATTATCGAGGTGTGAGCGAAAGAGAAAAGAAATCTATATTTAATCTTCTTTGGTTAAAGAAGACTTTTTTAAATAATCAATAATAACATCTGATCTAATTTTTTGAATATTAGATTTATTTAAAGCTCCAATCATTAAATTAGAATAATCGTAAAATTTATCTTTATTTATTAATAAATTTTTAAAATCTTTGATCATTAAATTATTATTGAATTTTGACTGAATAAATTCCTTAATAATAGGTCTCTTGTTAAAAATATTAACTAAAGATATATATTTTGATCTTACAAATATTCTAAAAATTAAATAATTAAACCAATTGGCTTTATAAAATATAAAATGAGGAATATGAGAAAAACTGAGCTCTAAATGAACAGTCCCAGAACAAGCAAAAGCAAAATCTAATTTTGACAAATGATAATAATATGCACGATTATTTAAATAAAATTGATATTTATCATTATTAAAAGAATTCTTAATTAAATCTTCAAAAGCTTTAGTAACAAAGAAATAAAAATTAAAATTTTCTAATTTTTCTAATTTTTTTAATAATTGAGTAATGATTGGAATATTATAGTTAATTTCTTGATATCTACTTCCAAGAAAAATACCAATATTTTTTATTGGATATTTATCTCTATTGTCTAAAACAATATTATTCAATAGTGGATGTCCAATGTATGAATATTTTTCTTTTATATAAAATTTTCTTTCAATTTCAAATATGGAGAAAATATGATCAAAATATCTATTAATAAACTTAGCCTTATTTTTTTTCCAAATAAAAACAGAAGGGCCAATAAATTGACAATATTTAACAGACTTATTTCTATATTTTTTTAAATAAAATTTAGCAAAATCAAAAGAGTCTATAAAAAAAATATGAGTAAAATTATTTTCGTGTTCTAAAAGATATAAAGAATTTCTTAAACTAAATAAATAAGGTAAATTTTTAGAAATATCTACAAATCCCATTAAAGATTTAATTTTAATATTAGTCAAATCTTTAAAAACCAAGTCTTCATCCGGCATACCAAATGTATAGAATTTATTGATATTGTTTTGAAAAAAATTGTTATTTAATACTACTTTGATATTTTCTCTCGCTGAT
The DNA here is from genome assembly GCA_045560885.1 of Alphaproteobacteria bacterium. Classification (GTDB taxonomy): domain Bacteria; phylum Pseudomonadota; class Alphaproteobacteria; order HIMB59; family HIMB59; genus HIMB59. The sequence continues at coordinate 3,941 of JBJKYU010000027.1, read as the reverse complement.
TGTTCTAAAGTGACAAAAAGTATTTTCAATTAAATTACAATTAAACTTAATTTAGACTTATTAATACTTTCAATAAATGTATTTTTATTTGATACAATAATTTTTTTATTTAAAAGACATATGGCCTTAAAATTGAATTTTATTAATAATTCTAAAGTTTGATTTCCAATAATAGGAAAATCTATTTCATTAATTTGATCTTTCTTGATTGATTTAATAAATACAAGATTTTTAAATTGTTTATTTAAATTCTTAAATTTATTAATCATATTGTCAGTTCCAAAAATATCTTCAATAGTAATAATTCTATCACCATCCATTACCAAAGATTGTGATAAATTAAGTGAAAATATTTTCTTAATCATTAATGAGTTTTTCAAAACATTTTTATAAATATTTTTATGTTCTTTTTTTAAACATTGATCAGAATTATTTATCAACAATTTATCAAAAATATTTTTTTGAGAGAGTAACTTAAGTTTTTTACTTTCTATAAATTTTTTCAAAATTTTTGATTGATTATTAATATCATTCAAAAAAAAGTTTTTTGATAAAATTATTTTAGATGATAAATAGAGTTTTATTTCTGAAATTGGGGGTAAGTGAACGTATCCAATAATTAAAACCTTAGAAATAATTCTTTCTTTTATAAATAAAATTAATTTTTCTAAATCTCTTACATCAAAATTTGAAACATTATTTTTGAATGATTTTGTAATTTTATAATTTTTTGATAATAGAATTATGTGGTTCAATCTTTTCTTATCAGATAAGAAGTTTGCTGCCTCAAATGCAAAATCACCTGATCCTGCTATAAGAACTATATCATTTTTGTATGTGGCCAAGTTTTTGATTTAAAATCTTATTGTATTCTAAGAATATACCATCAACAGTATTATTATTATCGAAATCAATTCCTTGAATAAATTGATCATGAATATCATTAATTCTTTTTATTTCGGTTTTATCAAAATTTTTTCTTCTTATTCCAACTAAATTGAGTCCTCTGAGCTTGGCTCTGTTGCCTATTGCTAAGCTAAATGGGAGAACATTTTTATCTATTCCACTCATTCCACCAATCATTGAGTAAGAACCAATAGTTACAAATTGAATTATTGCAGATAGCCCACCTACTACTACATTATCCATTATATTAACATGGCCACCTAATGTGACTTGGTTTACAAAAATATTTTCATTACCAATTTTGCAATCATGCGCTATGTGAACACCTGTCATAAATAAATTTCTATTGTTTATGTGTGTGAGCATTCCACCATCTTTAGTGCCCTTACTTATCGTTACATTTTCCCTAAAAATATTAAAGTCACCTATGAAAAGATTACTATCTTCTCCTTTAAATTTTAGGTCTTGAGGATCGCAACCTATATTCGAAAATGAATAAAAAGTATTATTTTTCCCAATTTGAGTATTTCCAGAAATGACTACATGAGATTTGAGTTCAGTATTATCTCCAATACTTATATTCCCATTCAAATAACAGTATGGACCAATTTTAACGTTATCGGCTAATTTTACTTTATCAGAGATATAACTGCTAGGATGAACTTGGGATGTCATGAATCATAGCCGAAAAAATACATTCAGCATGTATAACATCATTAACTATGCATTTACCTTCAAATTTGTAAACATTTTTAACCTTTTTTAATCTTTTAGCATGAAGGTTTAAAACATCACCAGGAATTACAGGTTTTCTAAACTTACATTTATCAATTGTCATAAACGAAACTCCAGGATTTTTCATCTCATTTTTAGCTTTTATAGCGACAGCATAACAAGCAGCCTGAACAATGGCTTCAACTACAAGGACTCCAGGCATAAGGGGCCTACTAGGAAAATGACCTTGGAAAAAAGGTTCATTAATTGTTACACATTTAATGGCATGCGCGCTCTCATCTGGTTCACAGCTTATAATTCTATCAATAAGTAGGAAGGGATACCTGTGTGGTAGTACTTCTTGTATTTTATTTATATCCATTTTTCTTTTGGTTTATCATTTGTTTTTTCCACTCTTTTATATCAATAGCAGGGAAACCTGCAATTATAGAATTGTCAGGTATATTTTTAGTTACACCAGATTTAGCTGCAATTACTACGTTATTACCAATTTGTATATGACCAGCAATTCCAGCTTGCCCTCCTATGGTTACATTATCTCCAAAATTTACACTTCCGGAGATACCTGTTTGAGCTGCTACACATGTGTTTTTTGCCAAGTATTACATTATGCGCTATGTGGATCAAATTATCGAGCATTGAATTTTCACCAATAATAGTATGGTCTATTTTTCCTCTATCTATTGTGCAATTAGATCCAATAAATACATTATCTTTAATGAGGACTAGACCTATTTGAGGAATTAAATTTATTGCTCCCATATTCTTTAAATCAAAACCAAAACCAGTCGAACCAATAACAGAATTATCAGATATTGTAATGTTTTTACCCAAGATTGAGTTTTTTATTACAACATTATTTTTTATTAAACAATTTTGACCTATGGTAACGCCACGACCAATTATACAATTTATTCCAATTTTAGAAGAGCTATCAATTTTTGCATATTTGGAAATATAAGAATTATTGATTTTTTCAAATTCATCAAAAAAATCAATTTGATCTTCATGGATTAATAAATTATTAATCAATTTAATATTACATACATTTAAATTTGACACCAAAGTAATATTATCGAAGTGTTTGTTGTCAAATATATCTTGACAGTCTGTAATTATATGAACATCTTTTTTATCAATATTTACAGATTTTTTTTCTTTTATAAATAAAATCGAATTTTCATGAATATGATCTATTGACGATACCCTCTCAAAATTAAAAGATTTATTTGTTCGTTGCTCAATGAAATAATCTTTTAAAATTATTTTTAAGTCTTTAGAACTAAATATATTTCTAATAGGTGTAAAACTGTCAATATCAATATGCATTAAAATGATGTTCCAATAGTAAAATTGAAGTTATCACTTTCATCTTTATTAGATTTGTTTATTGGAACACTGTAGGAGAAACTAATTGGTCCAACAGCTGTTAAAAAATCAAATGATATACCAGCAGAGGATCTTAATTTAAATTCAGAAATAGTATAATCACTATCCCATAAAGACCCTACAGTGGTAAAAATTTTAAAATTAACATTATCTTTTTCATCAAAAAGAAATTTAGAACCATAACCTAGGGTTGATGTAAAATATTTATTTCCTCCTAAATAAATATTATTTGAATTTGAAGGGCCTATTCCATTATATTTAAATCCTTTAAAATTCAATCCTCCTAAATTGAAAGTTTCTTTAGTTTTTAATTTTCCTTTTAAAGACTCTGCTAAACCTATGTTATTATCAATAAAGAAAAAATTGCTATTTAGAGTATTGTCAAAAAAAATAGTATTTTTTAAAGTAATTCTTATGAATGGATCGTCACTTAATTCATCAGGTGATAATTCTAAAAATAATTTATTAAGACTACCCTCGCTTGGATAAAGTCTATTATTAGTATTGTCTTTAGTAAGAGAGTAAAATATTTTAAAATTATTAAATTCACCGATGCTATCAGAAATTGAATTATCAGATGAGATAGTAGCGGAGTGATTTTCATTATTGGTATAATCAATTCCTATATTTGAAGATGTTTGATCATCAATATCATAATAAATTGAGTAAGAAATACCTATGTTTTTACTTTTATAGCCATAGGAGCTAGTAAAATCTTTTTCTGAATTAAAAAATCTATATCGATTTGAAAGATATGGATTTGAAGTAAAATATTGTTGATAATCTATATTAAATAATAAACTTTTGGAATTTACAGAAACAGAGGTGTTTATCTTATCACCAAGACCCAAAATATTATCATCACTAATTCCAAAAGATAGTCCCAGACCAGTATCACTATTAGCAGTACC
>JBJKYU010000026.1:0-9520 GCA_045560885.1 Alphaproteobacteria bacterium | reverse complement strand
CCGCTACCCTCTAATTTTTTAGCTACATACGAGAACCGACAATCCCCACAACAAACCAAACGATCATAATAAGGAAAGGATAGTAACCTGTGAACATATCTGCCATTTCAAACCTCCGTGATTCTATATGATAAATAATATGCAATTTATGCATATATAAAAATAAAAAATACCTAAAATACTGAATAATAAATCAGATATTTTAAAAAATGTATGCATTTTGTGGATAATTAAACGGTCATTGTTATTTTGGGGTCGATATAATAAGTATATCTATCTAATGAGCGTCGAATCCAAAACTATCCAATATCTCCTAGATAATCAAATTACAGTGTCTACCGCAGAGTCTTGTACGGGTGGATTGCTGGCATCGAGATTTACTGCTCAAGCAGGCATCTCACAAATATACCAAAGTGGCATGATTACCTATTCCAATGATGCCAAAACCAAATACCTTAAAGTCTCTCCCTCAACCCTCAAAAGTCAGGGAGCAGTGAGTAGGCAGGTTTGTTCTCAAATGTGTTTTAATCTTCATAAAATAACAAAAAGCCAAATGACTTTTTCCACCACTGGAGTTGCAGGTCCGGGCGGGGGGACTAAATTAAAACCTGTTGGATTGGTTTTTATTGGAATTTATTTTAAAAAAAATATTTATGTTGAACAGCTGAAGTTTTCTTCCCAAATGACTCGTTTACAAATACAAAAAGCAACAGTGAAAGAATGCTTTCAAATGGCTAGTGATATCATTCATGGCCTATAAAAAAAATTATAATAGCCTTTTACCAGATGACTTTGTTCTCAGTGAGGAATTTGAGTCAATTGTTGAACAACTAGAAAATACCAAAGATCATTTTTATATTACAGGAAAAGCGGGAAGTGGTAAGTCCACCCTCCTTGCTTATTTTCGTTCCATCACTCAAAAAAATACAGCCGTCCTTGCACCGACCGGTGTAGCCGCTATTCGAGTGAAGGGACAAACCATTCATTCTTTCTTTGGATTTCCTCCTAAGGTCATTCAAACCCGTCATATCAAAAAAGTAAGACAAATAGAATTACTTCAAAATCTAGAAACACTCATCATTGATGAGATCTCTATGGTCCGAGCGGATGTCTTCGATGCCATTGATTACTCACTTCGCGTTCATCGCAAAAAACTCACCCAATCTTTTGGAGGTGTTCAGGTCATCGTCTTTGGAGATCTCTTCCAATTACCCCCCGTGGTGAATATGGATGAGTCGAGTTTATTGGAGCGCATTTATCCAAGTGGCCAATTCTTCTTTCATTCTAATATCTTTCAGGACGCTCAGTTCAAAACCCTTGAATTACAAAGCATTTATCGACAAAAGGATGACCATTTCATCTACCTATTAAATGCGGTGCGCGATGGTTCAATTACCCATTCTCAAATTGATAACCTCAATGACTCCTTAGTAGATAACTTTAAAATGGATGAGGGAAAGATTATTTTGACGACAACCAATGCTCGAGCCAGTGGGATTAATCAAAATTACCTTAAACAATTAAGTAGTGAAGAGTTCTCTTATCGAGCTCAAGCCACCGGACAATTTTACAAAGAACTTTTCCCCACCGATGAAGTGCTCAAACTTAAAAAAGGCGCTCAAGTCATCATGATCAAGAATGACCCTGAGAAGCGATGGGTGAATGGTTCGATTGGAACCATTCATGATATCGCTGAGAAAAAGATCAAGGTGAAAATTAATCATAAAATCTATGAAGTCAAAAAGGAGAAGTGGGATCGTATTCAATATTCCTATGATGATGACCAACAGGAAGTATTAGAAAATATAACGGGCTCCTTTAAACAGTATCCCATGAGACTTGCCTGGGCGATTACTATTCATAAAAGCCAAGGCCAGACATTTGAAAAAGTGATTATCGATATGAGCCAAGGTTCTTTTGCCCCAGGACAGCTCTATGTGGCTTTGAGTCGATGCATTAGCCTTGAGGGGATAGAACTCCTACGACCCTTAAAAAAATCTGATGTGATCGTCAACAAACAACTGATAGGATTTCAGGACCGATTAATCTAATGAAAGCAAAACAAATCATCTATGCCATTACGGTTTTTGCCATCATGGGTATAGCGCTCTATGTGGCCTCTACTTTTGAGTATTATGGCTTCCATGAAGAGTGTAAAATGGAAAGTAATTCTCAAGGGGGAATTGAGGCTTGTGTCGAGTACAAAATAGAAGAGAGTAAAAAATGATTTTTTTAAACGATAGTTATATTAAAGAATTTCAAGCTCCGATTGTGGCGGTGGAAGAAGAAAAAATTATCACAGCGGATAGCTGCTTTTATGCTCAAAGTGGAGGACAGCCCGGAGACAAAGGGGTTGTAGAGGTCAACGGCCAAAAAGTCAATGTTATCAACACGATTAAGCACGAAAAAGGGATCGCTCATGTTCTGGAAAGCGCTATTGAAGGTGCATCCGGAGATATTCAAGGCAGCATTGATTGGGACCACCGTTTCCGTTTAATGCGGATGCATACAACGATGCACTTATTATGTGCCGCTCTTCCTTATTATGTCACGGGAGGTTCGATTGGTTGGGAGAAAAGTCGAATTGATTTTGACTTAGGAGAAGAGTCTTTTGAATTCGAAACTCTGAACCAAATCATCAATGAGTTTATTCAACAAGCGCATCCGATTTCCTATCAGTGGATCACGAGCGAGGAGCTTGATCAACAACCTGAACTTGTTCGCACTCTTTCGGTTCAACCGCCTCGAACTAACGGTCAAATCCGATTGGTGAAAATAGGAACCATTGATCTTCAGCCTTGTGGAGGAACCCACGTGGCCAACACCCATGAGATTGGGGAATTTAAATTTATAAAATATGAGAGTAAAGGGAAAATGAATAAACGTGTTCAGTTTACTCTTGATTAATGCATAAGGCTTCTCTTAAAGATTTTTTCTTACTAATCACTTTAGCTGCGATTTGGGGAAGTGCTTTTTTTAATATTAAAATCGCTTCTGATACCTATACCCCGATGACCCTTGCTTTTGGTCGAATTTTTTTTGCAGCCTTGGTGATGGTTTTATATTGTTGGATGAAAGGAATTAAAATCGAAGCCTTTGGTGAACATTGGAAGATGTATGCGCTAATTGGAATTGTGAATCTTATCCTTCCTTTCTTTTTTATCTCCTTTGGGATCGTCAAAGTCCAAAGCAATATGGCGGCCATTTTAATGTCAACAGCACCAATCTTTGCCACGATTTTAGGTCAGTTATTTATTCAAGATGAAAAAATTAATTTTCTTAAACTCCTAGGAATTGTCATTGGGTTTTTAGGAATTGTGTATTTATTTTCTGATGATCTCTTAATCAACCAAACCAATTTTCTTTATGCTTTGATAATTATTTTAGGTCCTTTTTTCTACACTCTTGGTGGACTTTTTTCATTGAAGTTAAAACATATTAAAAATGAAACAGTTACTTCTAGTATATTAATTTGGGCCGTCATCATTTTTCTACCTATCTTATTTATCGTTGATAATCCTACAGAATTACGACCTTCCTGGACATCAACAGTCTCTTTATTTTATTTAGGGGTAGTGGCCACCGCGATTGCATGGTTGATGAGGTTTTATATTTTAAAGAATAATGGGTTGGTGTTTCAGTCTCAGGTTGCTTATATCATCCCTATCTTTGGTCTTATTTTCGGTTATTTATTTTTAGGAGAGAAAATAACTTATAAAATTGTTGTCGCTTTAATTGCAGTATTAATTAGCACCTTTTTAATTGAGAAAAGTAAAAAAGCAAAAATATCATAAATAAACCATATTGCTGTTTATGTCTTATAATATAATGTACCTCAACTAATTCATGACATCCGATACTTTAATTAAAATTGATAATGTTCGAAAAACCTATGAGGGTAATTTTGAAGCCCTTAAAGGCGTCAATCTAGAAATTAAAAGAGGTGAAATTCTGGCTCTGCTCGGACCTAACGGCGCAGGGAAGACAACCTTGATTAATGCTATTTGTGGAATTGTAGTCCCATCTTCAGGATCCATTACAGTGGATAACCATGACGTTGTAAAAGATTATCGTCACACACGATCAATGATTGGTCTTGTTCCTCAAGAACTGCAACTAGAGGCATTTGAAAAAGTTTTTCAAAACGTAGCTTTTACCCGAGGTCTTTGGGGTAAGAAAAAAAATCCAGAATATATCGAAAAAATTTTAAAAGAATTAAGTTTATGGGATAAAAAAGACAATCGCCTGAGAGAACTTTCTGGGGGAATGAAGCGAAGAGCATTAATTGCAAAAGCGTTAAGCCATGAACCTCAAATCTTATTTTTAGATGAGCCGACTGCTGGCGTAGATATAAATTTACGTAAAGATATGTGGAACATTGTCAAAAATTTACAAAATCAAGGTGTAACGATTATTTTAACCACTCACTATATCGAAGAGGCAGAAGCCATTGCAGATCGAGTATCTGTCATTAACCATGGCGAGATCATAATAACGGAAAATAAAAACTTACTTATGGAAAAAATGGGTCAAAAAAACTTAACTATCGAACTCCAAACACCAATTACAGAAATACCCTCTATGCTCCATGACTACTCTTTAGCTATGAATAGTGAAGTCTCTCTTACATACACCTATGACTCCCAATCAGAAAGCACGGGTATTACTAGTTTATTAAATGACTTGAAGCTTTCAGGTTTAAAATTAAAGGACGTTAATTCGTCTCAAACTTCATTAGAAAATATTTTTGAAAAATTGGTAAAGGATAGCTCATGAACTGGATAGGGGTGAAGGCAATTTATTTGCATGAAATGGATCGGATGAAACGAACCACTGTTCAAAGTATTTTTTCTCCTGTTATTTCTGCGGCTCTTTACTTTGTTGTTTTTGGGGCAGCTATTGGAAGTCGTATTCCTGTTATTGAAGATGTTTCATACGGATCATTTATCGTGCCCGGGATGATGATGTTGGCTTTATTAACTCAAAGTGTGTCTAATGCCTCGTCAGGTATTTTTTTTCCAAAATTTTTAGGGACTATTAATGAGATTTATGCAGCTCCTTTATCAACCACTGAAATTATTATAGGATTTGTGGGGGCGGCTACCACAAAATCAATTATCATTGGTGGTCTAATTTTGGCGACAGGTTTATTTTTTGTAGAAATTAAAATCATGCATCCTTTTGTGATGATCTTGATGTTAGTTTTAACTTCGCTGACATTCAGTCTCCTTGGTTTTTTAATTGGAGTTTTATCTAAAAATTGGGAAGAGCTCTCTTTATTCCCAACTATTATACTTGCCCCAATGGTATTTTTAGGTGGTTCGCTATATTCGATTAAGTGGCTTCCAGAATTTTGGCAAGCAGTATCGTTAGCCAATCCTGTTTTATATCTTGTCAGTGGTTTTCGTTGGAGCTTCTATGAATTAGCTGACGTTAGTATTACTATCAGTTTGATAATGATTTTTGTATTTTTATTTTTAAATATTATCGCATTAGCCTATATCTTCAAGAAAGGATACAGGATTAAATTTTGATTTGATGTCCTATCAAATTCACTGGTTTAAAAAAAATCTTCGATTTCAAGATAACGAAATTCTATTAAAGACAAATAATTCCTCTTCAATTTTAATCTACATTATTGAGCCAGAACTTTGGTTACAAAAAGATATGTCTCAAAGACAATGGGAGTTTATTTGGGAAAGTGTAAAGTTATTAAAAACAGATTTAGCAAAGCACAAACTGCATTTAAACATTCTCTCGGGAGATGCTTCAGAGATATTTCAATCACTTCATCAAAAATATAGCTTCACTGAAGTAATCAGCGAGCAAGAAACGGGTATCCATTGGACTTTTGAGCGTGATAAAAAACTAAAATCATTATTCAAAGACTTAAAAATCAAATGGGTTGAGTATCCTTATTTTGGAGTAAAGAGAGGTAAGCATAATCGAGATCATTGGGCTGGATCCATACAGCAAATCCTTAAAAAACCATTGATAAATAAAGAAAAATATATTGATCAAAGTGAAATTTTAAATTTTGATGAGCATGAAAAACCCATCAATTTTTACGATAAAACCCCATGTCCTTTCAGGCAAAAGGGAGGCAGTCATCAAGCACATGACTTATTGGAGACATTTTTAGAGAGCAGGGGAGAGAACTATCAAAGAGAAATGTCTAGTCCTATTACGGCTGAGCATAGCTGCTCTCGCCTTTCCCCTCATTTTGCTCATGGGACTCTTTCACTACGACAAGCATTTCAGCTCGCAGAGAAAAAAAGATTTGAGATTCAATCGACTAATAAAGTTTTTGCCAAATCCATTAATGCCTTTCTTTCACGATTATATTGGAGATCACATTTTATTCAAAAATTAGAAGATGAGCCCAGTATTGAGCTGAAAAGCTTCATCCCTCTTTATGATGATATTCGTGATCAAGATGAAGAAAAACTTCAATCGTGGATTAAAGGAGAAACAGGCATTCCATTTATTGATGCCTGCATGATTTACTTAAGAAATCATGGGTGGATTAATTTTCGTATGAGGGCGATGCTTGCTTCTTTTGCTGCTTATAATTTATGGCTAGACTGGAGATATTACGCTCCCCCTTTAGCAGCACTTTTTACGGATTTTGAACCAGGAATTCATTACAGTCAAATTCAAATGCAATCAGGGACAACGGGCATCAATACCATTAGAATGTACAACCCTTATAAACAATCTGAAGAACAGGACCCAGATGCTCATTTTATTATCAACAACATTCCAGGTTATAAAAACGTTCCAAAAAACTTATTGCATTATCCAGAGACGGTGACTCCTTTTGAGCTACAACTACTTCCACCCACATGGAAGAGCCCGATAGTTAATGTCAGTCAGTCATCCAAAAAAGCAAAGGATACTATTTATGGCATCAGGAAAATGATTAATCATAAAACATTAGCAAAATCAGTATTTTTAAAACATGGAAGTCGAAAATCTCATTGAATTCAACAATAATGAAATTACTATTTATTTAACTTGATACGTCTTTTTATCCTTTTTCTCATTCCTTATTTTGCTTTTGCCGACAAACATGTCCCTTACTACAAATCACTATCTAAATCAGAGTCTTGGTTGCGCCACTATCCAGATTTAAGAGATTTCAAAGAACAAACTGAAAAGTTCTTTCTGACACACAGAGGAATGCCCGTCAAAGTTATCGAAGAATATCAAAGCGTTGGAAACAATTATATCGATTGGTATCGAATTGAACTATTTAATGGGATTAAAGGGTGGATCTATCACAATCAATTGACTCGAAAAAGAACACTGTTGGTATTAGAAGACACAGAACTCTATGCCTTGAACTCTTATGACCCCGACTCATGGTTGACAATTTTAAAAGGAGAGATATTAGCCCCCAAAAACTGTTGATTTATTGGAAGTAGCTCCAGAGATGTTCAAAGTGAGTATCAGCATAAGTGATCGAAAAGAAATTAAAGGATGGATACCACGTGATAATCGTATTTGGGGAGATGACCCGGAAGAAATGCAACAAGATTTTGATTAAATATATTTTCTTCATTTTTTTCATGGTAAAAAACACTATGGCCTATGAGGAAGCTGGCTACCAAGTAGTTCAAAAATTTGAAAATTTTGAAATCCGCTCTTATCAAGAACGATATGTAATACAGGTTCGCTATAACAATCAAAATGGGGGTTTTCAAAAACTGTTTAACTATATTTCAGGAAAAAATCAAAATTCTGAAAAAATTGAAATGACTACTCCTGTCACTCAATATGCATTTGGAAATCAACAAGTTATGCAATTTTATCTACCTGATCGATTTGACCAAAACTCAGCACCTCTCCCTTTAAACGATGCGGTGGAGGTAGCAAGTATTAAATCGGGTTATTTTGCAGTTATCAGGTATTCAGGATTTGCATCAGATAAAAACTTCATTAAACACGCCAATATTTTGAAAGATGCTCTACTAAAAGAAAAAATAGAATTTAAAGATCCGCCAATTAAAGCAACCTATAACGGGCCTTTTACGCTTCCAAACCTGAGAAGAAATGAAGCTATGTATTTAATTAATTGGATTAATTGAAATTTCATATTTGTTTTTTAAAATATAAACATCTATGAAAAGAGATTACCTCAGAAAAGTTGCTTTTGGAATTGGTATGAATGAAATCGTTCCAAGCGATCCTTTGGTTTGGGCTCAAAAACAATTTGATGTTGTTCCTGATTTTATATGGGAGAAAAAATTACCAACTCTAGACGAGCAAAGAGATAGATATGGCCATTGGGTTTATCAGGATAGAGAAGTCTTAAGAGAAAAACATAAAAATGATCGATTGGCATATGAAAAAGAAAAAGACCATCTCCGAAAAATAACAGGGGAGAGATTTTTTGAGTCTCTAGAATTATCTGTAAGGCACACGAATGCCCTAGCATCTGACTCGCCAGCATTTGAGAGGATGTGGCATTTCTGGGGAAATTTTTTTGCTATCAGTGAGAAAGATTTTTTAGCTAGTTTTTCTACGGGCGTTTACCAAAGAGAAATTATTCGTCCTAATATGGTTAACACCTTTGAGGATTTAGTTTATGCAGTCACAACTTCTTGGTGCATGCTCCATCATTTAGATAATGCAGAGAATATTGGGCCAAACTCTAGAGAAGGAGTAAGGGAAAATTCTGACAATGATAAGCGAAATGTAGGCCTCAATGAAAATCATGCAAGAGAATTACTTGAGCTACATACTTTATCGCCAGAAGCTAATTATACCCAAGAGGATGTTGTTGAGATGGCAAAAGTTATGACGGGTTGGCGTTATTTATGGAGTAAAAAGAAATTAGAAGCTGGTCCCATTAAATTTCAGCCTGAATATCATGAGCAGGGACCTTATAAAATTTTAGGAAAAGTATACGACATCAAAGACTTCAATACAGTCAATCAAGGAAAAGAGCTAAAAGTTGTCATTAAAGATCTCGCTAATCATCCATCTACTCGAAGACATGTTGCTAAAAAACTTTGTCAGCATTTCATCTGCGATGAGCCAACTGATGAAATGATAGCTCCTATCGTAAGAGCATGGGAGAAAAATGATGGAAATTTGGTGGAAATTCATAAAGCGACTATGCAAACAGTGTTCCAACATGGTTCCAATTATAGAAAATTTTCAATGCCTGAATTGTGGCTATTACAAAATGCAAAAATGCTTGGATTGTTTTATTTATATATGTTTCCCCAAGGCTTTGAGTTCAAAGGGTCTAAACCAAGCAGATCGCATAAACTAGTAAAAGACATCCTTTGGGAAATTGGACATCCAATATATCGCGCTAAACAACCTAATGGTTATATTGATTTAGAGGATGAGTGGTTATCACCTGAATTAATAATTAGAAGACTGGCCGCTGCTCGAAGATTTGCAGATATCACAAACCCTAATGTGAATTATGATCAAGAGTATTTTGAAAATGTCGTTATAAAGAATTTTGATCATCCTGATAATTTATTAAAGTTGATGAAAGAGT
>JBJKYU010000025.1:0-9633 GCA_045560885.1 Alphaproteobacteria bacterium | reverse complement strand
CCACATCGCTATTTGTATTAAGCAAAAGTTTGAACAAAGTTACAAAGATATTCCCGATGAAAAATTCAAAGAGGTTATTGAATATATCGACTATCTTTTAGCAAATCCTGATTAATCAAACTGCTTGATTTTTTAAAAATTAAGATTATTTGTAAGCTAAATAATATGCCTCGAACTAAAAGTCTTGCAGCTCTCATTGAACACTACGGTGATGATCGTGGTTACAAACCTAATTTAAATAAAATTCCAATGGTTTATAAAATACTCAACCGACAGATATTTAAAAACCAGTTAAATAAAATGCCAAAAATTATGGTTAGAAGGATGCACGGCGCACTTGGATTATTTGAATTTAATCCTTATGCTCTAAAACACTGTCATAAAATTACCATTCATAACAAATTTAAAAACTTCAGAGAATTTGCAGAAATTCTCGGTCATGAAATGGTTCATTACTATCAAAAACTTATTCTGAAGCAAAATTCAGCCCGTCATAATAAAGAGTTTTATAGCTTTAAGAAAAAATTTAAAAAGCTAGGCTTAAATTTAAAACGAGTTTATCAGTAATTATTCAAATTTAAATTTTCTATTCAATAAAATCCTAATTTCTTTATCTGGATTTTTTCCTTTTATGATATTGATTATTGTCTTAAGTATTGGAAATGATTTAAGAGATATTACAAAATTTTTTTTTATACAGTTAATGCTATTCATACCTTCAATCGTTTTCTGATTAGATTTAAATTTTTTTTTTATAAAATCAAATCCATAAGAATAATTTCGAGAATTATGAGAGCTACAAGTTAAAATCAAATCTCCCACACCTCCTAAAGTTAAAATATTTTTTGGATTAAGCTTATTAAGCTCTAGCATATATGAAATTTCAAATATACATCTTGATATGTATGCTGCTTTTGCATTTTCGCCAAGACCCAAACCCTCGATGATACCAGCTCCCAATTGCATATATATTCTTAACTATGCCGAGGAGTTCGAGTGATTGTAAATTTTTTGAATAATAAATTCTAATATTTGATGAGATAAATAATTTACCTAAATTAATAACTTTTTTGTTTCCAGCTATACTAATTGCAGTGGGTTTTTGATCAAATACCTCATGTGCAAAACTAGGCCCTGATAAAATGAATAAATTTGAAAAGTTGAGTATTTGTTTTGAAATATTCGTAAGTAAGAGTCCTGATTTATCGATTCCTTTTGAGCAAATAACAAAATTTTTTATTTTTTGTTTAAATAAATATTTATGGCAGAACTCTGAAAAATATTTTGCAGGCAAAACATAAAAAATAAAATCAAATTGATTGCTTTGAATACTCCCTGTAAATGATCTTATGTTTTTATTTAATAGTTTTTTTTTGAAATATTTATAATTTGTGTGCTTTGAGTTTACTTCTTCTACTATTTTTTTATTTCTAGCCCATAAAAGAACGTTATGTCTTTTTGCAAGTACTGTAGCTAATGCGGTACCCCATGAGCCTGCCCCAATTACTAAAATTTTAGACATATATTTAATTAAATTGAGTTAATTTTTTAAAAAATTTACCTCAAAGATGATTCGATATTACCACCATCTACAGTAATGACGCTTGCAGTAGTTCGGTAAGAGATTGATAAATGATAAAAAGCATCAGCAACATCACTTGCTTTTACCTCTTCTTTTAAAAGATTACCGGCCATATATTGTTCGATTGTTAAACCTCTAGACTTTGCTCTATTGGCTATCATATCTGGATTTAATAATCCGCTACGAATACGATCAGCATTGATACCATTAAATCGAATACCGTACTTACTAGACTCTACTACATATTGTTTCATTAAAAACATCAGGGTTGCTTTCGGCAATCCATAGGCACCAAAATTAGGACCGGGATTGACTGCTTGTTTAGAAATATTAAATACAACAGATCCTTTCATATTTTGGGTTTTCATTATTTTTGTTCCATGTTTTGCAAAATAATGATGAGCAAAAAAGTTTAAATCAAAACTGCTATCTAATTGTTTTTTGGTTAAATCATCTAAAGAGGATTGAATCGCAAACCCTGCATTAGAAATTAAGATATCAACCCCACCAAATTTTTGTGAAATTTGCTCAAATACAACTTCCACTTTATTTTCACTTGTAATATCACATTGAAAATAAGTCATGCCAGTTAGATCTAAAGTAACTTTTTTAGGTTCAACGATATCTAATATAATAACTTCTGAACCCTCTTTTAAAAATTTTTGAGCAGTCGCATATCCAATAGCCCCCAAACCTCCGGTGATTACTGTGATGTGGCCTTTTAGTTTTTGAGTCGAAGGTTTAATTTTAGCTAGTTCAAGTGGCCAATATTCCATTTTAAAAATGTCTTTTTCTGAAATAGATCGAAATTCGCCAAATTTAGCAGCCTCAAGAATAACTGATAGGGAATTGAGCCCTACATCCATTGCTATTTTTGCATCTTTAAAAGATGGTCCTGTTGAAAACATTCCTAAACCTTTAACCACAATCAACCTTGGGTATGGATCCAACATACTGGCCTTTAAATTGTATTTATGATTTCGATTGAAGTATTTTTGATAATCATCCTGATATTTTTGAATAGCTTTAATAATTTTGCTTTCTACATTACTAGGCTTTTCAGTATCCAAATCTATAATCAATGGTTTGGATTTAATTCTTATGACGTGATCAGGAGTTACAGGGCCTTGCGTTGTAAATTGTTTGAATTTTGGATGAGAAAAAAACTCATCTAAGAAAGTAGGTTTATGAAAGTACACAACCTTACGATCAATATGTGCATTAGACTTTATGCTGATTTGTTGTCTGATTAAATTTGCTACAAGAGAAGCTGTAATCTTTTTTTCTTGATACTTTTTAACACGAATAGGTTTTGATTTTTGTTTTAATTCTTTTTCAGCTAATGAAATATATTTTATCATCAGTTCGTAGCTCTCTTTTGCATCATCTGCAAAAGTGAATATTCCATGATTTAATAAAATCAATCCTTTAACGTTTGGGTTTTGTTCAAAAACTTCAGCTGCTTTTTTTGCTAATTGGAAGCCTGGCATGATATAGGGGACAATGCCCATCTCTTCGCCAAAAACTTTTTTACAAATTTTGATAGGGTCAGGCTGGTCAATTAGAGAGAGAATTGCATTAGAGTGAGAGTGATCAACAAACTTATGGGGCAAAAATGCATGAAGTAAAGTTTCAACAGATGCGTTAGGGAATGAAGTATCAAGCATGTACTTGCGTTGATAATTTACCATTTGAAAATCATCTAATTCTTTAAGTGAACGCATATTTAAAAGGTTTTTCATTTCTAGTGCAGGGAAACCATCTTCTTCAATGTTACCCATATCTTTACCGCTACCTTTGACGTAGATGATTTCTTCCTGGTTACCAAGAAGTGTTTTGATTGAGGATTTTACTGATGTATTCCCTCCACCGTGAAGAACAACTGTAGGGTCATTGCCTAATAATTGAGTGGTATAAATTCGCAGCGCCAGATCTTTGCTGACTCCTCTTTTGGCGTAATTTGTAATATATTTTTTAGCCTCACTATCACGATACTTACTTTTCATTTAATCTCCTTAATCGATATTTTGTTAATCTACTCTTTTTGTGGTGTTTTGATCAAAAGTGTGAGCTTTTGAGATATCAAATTCTAAAGAAACTTTGTCACCAATTTTGATAGAGGTCCTACCGCCCGCTTGAACAATTCTAAATTCATTGTCATCTAGCAAAGCTATAATGTGAGTCTCAGAGCCAGTTGTCTCCACAAGAATAACTTCCGCTTTGACATTTGAGTTTTCCACTATTTTGACATCTGTGGGTCGGATGCCGTAAACTACTTTTTGATTTGGTGATAAATTACTTTTTTGATGGGGTAATTCTTGGCTTTTTAATTTAATTGTGCCTTTATCAGTAACCTCTCCTTTAATTAAATTTATTGCAGGAGAACCAATAAAATCTGCAACAAATAAATTATTAGGTTTTTCATAAATATCATTAGGTGATGCTATTTGTTCAATAATGCCGCCATTCATAATGACAATTTCATCAGCCATAGTCATGGCTTCAATTTGATCATGTGTTACATAGATCGTAGTAGCATTTTGTTGGTTGTGAAGTTTGCGAATTTCTAATCTCATGTGAGCACGAAGTTTTGCGTCTAAGTTGGAAAGAGGTTCATCAAATAAGAAAACCTTAGGATCTCTTACTAACGCTCTACCCATGGCTACACGTTGTCTTTGTCCACCAGAAAGCTCTTTTGGGGTTCTCATTAAATATTCAGTCAGGTTTAACACGGAAGCGGCCCATTCCACTTTCCTCTTAATTTCTTGAGGATCAAGCTTTCGAATTTGAAGACTAAAAGCAATGTTATCAAAAACATTCATCTGGGGATAAAGTGCGTAGTTTTGAAAAACCATAGCTATATCTCTATCTCTAGGATGGATATTATTTATTACATTTCCCTCGATAGAAATATCTCCACTAGAAATAGACTCCAAACCGGCGGTCATTCGAAGTAAGGTTGTTTTACCACAACCAGAAGGACCTAATAAAACAACAAATTTTTGATTATCAATTTTAAGATTAATGTCTTTTAAGACTTCTACAGATCCAAAATTTTTTTTGATATTTTTATATAGAACTTCAGACATTTATTAAATTATCCAATTGATTACTATCTCCTGCTAAATCAAGAATGGTATAGCGATCTCTTATGAATCTACCATATTTTAAAGCATCTTTATAAAAATTACTATCAAGTTTAGCATCTTCAGCGGTTCTTAAAGCGCCACACGCCCCCATAGAATTCCATATCACATCATAGTCCAACATTTTCTCCCTCAATGGTTCAACAAACTCTAACCAATGCTTCGAAAAATATTCATTAGTAGTTTCTGCTTTTTTTTGATCAAAATATTTTGGTTCCATTGCTTTTTTAATTGTCTCTAACATAGGCTCTCCTATTTTTTGAACTATCTCCTTTTCTGGAATAATTGTGGGACTAATGATTGGTGGTTGATTTTTTTTCAGGATCGCGTTTTGAAACTTAGACATACTGATAGTGGCAATTCCCACCTGTTCACCATGAGAGGTGCCAGGGTGCTTATCTCCAGCAAACATATCTATGTAATGTGAAATACCGTGCTCGCCCATGCTTCCTACGTGTGTTGTTTGTGTAAAAGAGGTTCCTAAACCCATAATTGCTGAAATCAGTGTTAATAAGGCTAAAGAGTCAATTTTTCCAGCAGCTATATCTGATGCATTATTGATCATATCCATTTCATATAAGGCAAGTAGTTCATAAGGAGTGGTTGTATAATCTGTGTTAAGAAGTTTATGGGACATTAGCCAATCAACTTGAGCTGTAGTCCTGCATATGACATCTGCAAATGCGGCTGCTGTCAATCGCTTGGGGCAATTGCTTAAAACCTCTAAATCAAAAAAGACACCTTGTGCGTAGTGAGCTACTAAAGACTTTTTAACTCCATCGAAAGATATTGATGCTGTACCCGTTGTGTAGGCATTCATTGGGGTTGTAGCAAATACAGAATAAACTTTGCCCTCTAAAAAGGTAGCATACTTTATGCTATCACTAACTGTTCCTGAACCTACAGCTATCATTCCATCATAATCTTTTAATTTCGATCTTAAGAATTCAACTCCTTTGATACTTGAAGAAGGTTGTTCCCAAATATATTCGTCGACATTTATATTACCTTTTAAATTTTTAAATATTCTAGAGCCCATGGCTTTATGCGTAAAAGGATCACTAACAATTAAAAGTTTCTGATTAGAATGGAGATCTTTAATAAGATCAGTCTCTTTACCATCTAGAGTTTCACTAATTTCTATATTCTTAATAGGGATTCCGTATTGTTGATTATCACTTGGGCTGATCCAGGAACCATTAACAAGTTCATCAATTACTCCATTGTAATTTTTATCAACTGTAATCATTTATATTTCTCGGTAAATTGAACTAACGATTTATTAATTGATTTATTAGACTCATAAATATTTTGATAAATATTAATTAAATCTTGATATTTATTATAATTATCTAAATTCGGCTCCACCAGTTTGGTTTTCCCCGACATCTGTTCTGCAGCCTGATTAATACTTTCAAACCATCCTGCTCCGTAAGCAGCAATCATTGCTGAACCTAAGGACGAAGCTTCAACCGTATCGGCTATTAAAACATTTTTTCCAGATGCATCAGCCAACATTTGAACCCATGCAGGGCTTTTTGCTCCACCCCCAATCGCTAAATACTCTTTCACATTCAAACCCGTTTCTTTTTCAATATTTTGCGTTCTGAAAACAGAGTCAAGAGTAAGACCTTCTAAAATGGCCCTATATATGTGAAATGGTGTATGACTTACGCTCAATCCGGCAACTACTCCTCTTGCATAAGGATCCCAATAAGGGTCCATCACTCCTCCAGTGTAAGGCTGCAAAACAAGTCCATCACTACCTATTGCTATTTTATTAAGCTCAGTCTCTAAATTTTCAAAAAATTTTGGATCTTTTCTATCGCCCGGAATAAACTGATCGACAAACCAATTCACTAGTAATGCACCAGACAACAGAACATTTTCTAAAATATATCCCTCTCCGTGTGCAGCTATCTCAGTTCTCCAATTATTAGAAATTTTATAATCCTGAGACCAGACACCAGATACAACTGTACGCTCTATCCGATTTAGTACAATTTTGTTCCAAGTCCAGCAAGCTGTCCATCTCCTCCGGCTGCAAAGATAGGAGTGCCCTCTTTCAGTCCAGTTTCTTTTGATGCAGAAAAGTTACTTGCCATGTATTCCCCCCTTAAAAGATTTAGGTAATCGTGATTCATCAATTGTAAGTTGTTCTAAGATTTCCTGAGACCAACATTTGTTTACAACATCAAACATACCATGTGGATCAGAGCTGATCCAACCAGTGTTAAACTCACCACTTAAACGGTGAACTAAAAAAGCCTGAACATCAGCAAAACAATCTATCTGATCAAAAAAATTTTTTTCATGATTTTTCATCCATAATACTCGGTAAAGACACGGACAAGGGTCTTTAGGTCTACCGGTGATTTCATGAATACGACCTTCGCCCATGATGGAATTTAATTCATCAACTTCTTTTACTGATCTTTTGTCCATCCAAACTGTAGCTGGATATACTTCTTTGCCTGAAGAGTCTAGCTTTGCTAAAGTCTCTCTTTGATTAGATATCGCTAATCCATCTACCTCGTTAATATCTATTTTTTGACAGAGCTCTTGGGTAGAGACACAAAACGCCCTCCACCAATCTTCAACATTTTGTTCAAACTTTTCTAAACTAGGATTGTGAAGAGGTATATCACATCTGCCCTCAGCTACGGCTTTTCCATTTATGTCCCATGCTATTGCTTTTGTTGATTGAGTAGAGCTATCTACTCCTATAACTATTTTTCCCATTGATTAGTAGTCTTGCTTAGTTGGAGTAACAACAACCTCTTGCATAATAACATTTTGAGGCATTTCATATGCAAAAAGTATCATTTTAGCTACATAATCAGGAGAAATTCTACCTCCAATTCGCTCTATATTTGCCTTATAAGCAGCTAAAGTATTAGGATCAGTAATACCATTCAAAACTTCTGCTTCGATATTTCCTGGGGACATTACAATAACTCTAACATTGTGGGGAGAGAGATATCCTCTGATGCTTTCAGAAATAGCATGAACGAAATATTTCGTACCACAATAAACAGTATGGTCTTCATAAACTTTTCTTCCAGCAATAGAACTCATATTAATTATCGTGCCTGACTTTCGTGCTTTCATATCGCTCATGACAGCATAAATGCCATTCATTACACCTTTAGTATTTACATCAATCATTTCATCCCATTCATTGGGGTCTTGGGTGCTGATATCTGCTAATCTTGCCACACCAGCATTATTAAACATCATGTCAGTTGGACCATAAATAGCCTCTGCTTCACGCACAGCTGATACTAATGCATCTCGGTCTCTTACATCAACTTTTTTACAAATAGAATTTTTTAAGTTAAATGACTCCATAATTTCAACGCGTCTTGCAAGGAGGAGCGTGGGGTAACCTGCTTCTGAAAATGCTTTTGCAGTAGCCTCGCCTATACCACTACTTGCTCCGGTTATTACTGCTAATGGTTTTGTCATTATAAATAAAGTTTTATTTTTTTTTATAATTAGGGCGATCTTAGCGATCGCCCTAGAGAGTTATTAATTAAGCTCCAACAGTTTTGTTGAAGTTTTTAGCAATAGTGTCTAAACATTCTTTTGCTGAACCGTATTCACCAGCCCAGTATCTTCCTAACTCAATAGGAATCATGTTACTTGACATATCTGCCCATTCAGGAAGATCAGGCTCTGATCCCATGTCATTAAAGATTGCATCTCTAACAACATCTAAGTGACGGGTAGTACCATTACCACTTCTGTTATTTGCTTTTACGCGCTCATCGTCGTAAACAGAAGCTCTAGTTGGTCCAGTTCCTCCACCAAGAGCTGTAATGTAGACCTGAGTCTCATAGCTAGTTGCCCACTGAGCAAATAACCATGCAGCATCTTTATTCTTAGAGTACTTTGATACAGCTAGTGAAGATCCACCTTGGTGTGCAACACCAGGAATTTCACCATATCCACAGTCACCAGGAGCTCTTAGTGGGCTAGCTGGTGCAGGACATGCTGCTGCCATCATTTTTCCTTGAACAGAAGACTCATCTGAGTCCCACCATGGGAAGAATTCACCCCATGAGATAGTCTGTGCAGAACCACCTTGTAAGATATCCTGACCTTGACCGTCCCATGTCCAACTGGTAACACCAGAAGGCATGTATTCTTTTAGTTTTGTCCAATAGTCCATACCTGCTAGGCCATTTGCATCATTACCTGCAAAGCTACCATCAGGGTTTGTAATTGAACCACCAAATGCCCAAGCAAACATTGTCCAGTCACACTCTAAGCTGTAGTGACCTGATTTCATCTGACCGTTAGTACCATAAATTGGTCTACCGTCTGGATTCAAGTGACCTAAGCTAGCAGCTTGGATTTTTTGAGCATTCGCCATGTATTGATCAAATGTTTTAGGAACACTTAGTCCGAGCTCTTTATAAACATCGTCTCTATACATCATAATGAAGACAGGGATGTCATAAGGAACACCAACCATTGATCCATCGTACATTGAGATACCATCAACAAGAGGGCCTAAGAAGTCATCAAAGTTATAACCTGGCATTGCTAGGTCTGGCTTTGCAGCGTAAAGTTCACGAGGATCTTCCGCATCGCCTCTAAAAGCAGCCATCCAACTTTGATCTAGATAGTAAGTATCATAAGTACCTAATCCAGATGCAACGTCGAGGGTAAGTTTTTGTAAAACCTGCTCTAATGGTAGAACTTCGATATTAACCTTAATACCTGTTACCTCTTCGAAGAAAGGCTTCAATGTAGAGTTAATAGCGTTGGAAGGAGGTGTTGATTCAGTTGCCAAAGAAACTGTTTGACCTCTGAACGGTGATGAGACATCTCTTAACCAGTCCATCATGTCACCTTTCCATTCAATGTGTGAGCCTGCATGAGCTTGTGGAATAAATT
>JBJKYU010000024.1:0-10163 GCA_045560885.1 Alphaproteobacteria bacterium | reverse complement strand
TTATGGTGCTCGCCTCTCATCAAAGCCAATTCCACTTGATCTTGAATATCTTCAATGTGGATCATATCGCCATTAGCAATACGACGTGTGAGGGCTCCAGTGACAGTTTCAGTTATTTCATTAACTGTTTGGTCTATTTTTTTACTATCACGAATGTCATTTTGAGCTAAAAACGCTTTTCTAATAGCTGAGGCGATTTTATCTGACTTAAAAGGGGTTATTGAGCCATCACGTCTGACAACGCTCAAACTTAATAGGTTTATCTCTTCGTTTTGTTTATTGACTACCGTGTTTTTTGTTGATTTTTCTATATTTTCTGCGCTATTTGTTTCCATTCTACCTACCAAGTTTGTGTATATATTTGCAAAAAATCACTAGATCTAGTGGCCTCTTGCCTAGTGAATATACTATCTATAGACAAAGCTAGTCAATTTTTTTTATATTAAATTCCTAAAAGCCAATAAATTCAAATAGAATCTCATGATTCCACTCACACTATTCTTGGAAATATTCACAGGTTTTTATCAATTTTTTTTAAATGAGCGAATATTTGTTTTGATGTCATAAAAGCTTAGTAAAATCAGTCAAAATTACCACCTAGATTCTTGAATTTTTAATTAATTCTTTTCCTGAAATCATGAATATTTTTCATTGGACCTCTTAGAAGAAAATATTATTTTCATCGAGTGAAAAAAATACTAGGAGTGGGCACAGCCCTTGTTGATGTTATCTGCCAAGTGGAAGATAACACTATATCTGCCCTCAATCTGACCAAAGGGTCTATGACATTAATTGAAGAGTCTCATATACAAGAAATTCGTTCACATTTTGAAAATCCCCTTATCACCTCTGGCGGATCGGTTTGCAATACAATCCATGAATTAAATTATACCTCTCATGAGGCTGCATTTTATGGCAAGGTGAATGAGGATGAGTACGGACAGGCATTTATTCAAGATTTAGAGAAAGCAAATATTGCTTACAAGGGAGTGATCAAACAAAATGACCTTCCCACCGGCTGTTGTAATATTCTTGTCTCACCAGATGGAGAGAGAACAATGGCAACGCATATTGGTATTGGCTCACAGCTTCATCCCGATGAGCTAACCGAAGATAGCCTTCAAGGCATTGATCATATTTATATGGAGTCGTATTTATGGGACCATGACTTAACAAAACAAACTTTAAAAAAAGTAGGAAAGGTTGCAAAGACAATGAACATTGAAACTTCATTATCTCTTTCAGATCCTTTTTGTGTTGATCGTCATCGCGATGAACTAAAAGAATTTATCGAAGAATATGTTGATCTTGTCTTTTGTAATTTTGATGAAGCTAAAATGTTTGCACAAAGTGAGACTATGGCAGATGTCTCAGCTTTCTTTCAATCTTTTGGTAAGAAAATTGTAATGACCGCAAGTGCCGAGGGTGCATACTATTTTCATGGAGAAACTGTAGCTCATCAACCAGCTCAAAAAATTGAACAAGTCATTGATACAACGGGGGCAGGTGATAATTTCGCTGCTGGCTTCCTCGATCAATATTTATCAGACAAACCAATTGACGAGGCTTTAGCTCAAGGTAATGCTCGTGCTGGCGAGGTTATCCAACAGCTGGGCCCCAGAATAAAAAGACATTGAAAAATATGACTAAATCGTGTTTTATCATTATTAATCTAGCCACTAAAGGAGGACACATTGGATTATAAAGTAAAAGATATCTCTCAGCATGCTTTTGGGAGACAAGAAATAGAAATAGCCGAAACTGAAATGCCAGGATTAATGGCCATTCGTGAGCAGTACGGCGACTCGAAACCTCTGGCTGGAGCAAACATTATGGGCTGTTTACATATGACGATACAAACAGCTGTTCTGATTGAGACACTTGTTGCGTTGGGTGCAAAGTGTCGATGGAGTTCATGTAATATTTATTCAACCCAAGATCATGCAGCAGCAGCTATTGCTCAAAGCGGTACTGCCGTGTTTGCTTGGAAGGGAATGAGCGAAGAGGAGTTTTGGTGGTGCATCGATCAAACTATTGAAGCGGATGGTTGGGAGCCCAACATGATCTTAGATGATGGAGGTGACTTAACGTTGCGCATGCATGAAAAGTATCCTGAGTTATTAAAAAATATTAAAGGCCTGTCTGAAGAGACTACCACAGGCGTTCTTCGACTTGAGCAGATGGTTGAAAAAGGAACTCTTAAAGTTCCTGCAATTAATGTGAACGACTCCGTTACAAAAAGTAAGTTTGATAATCTGTATGGATGTAAAGAAAGTTTAGTTGATGGTATTCGTCGTGGTACAGATGTGATGATGGCAGGTAAGGTTGCTGTCGTGGCAGGCTTTGGCGACGTGGGTAAAGGAAGTGCTGCAAGTTTACGTGGAGCTGGTGCTCGTGTTCAAGTAACAGAGGTCGATCCCATTTGTGCGCTTCAAGCTGCTATGGAAGGATATGAAGTAGTGACGATGGATGATGCTTGTAAGTATGCAGACATCTTTGTTACGGCCACAGGAAATAAAGATATTATTACTCAAGATCATATGAGAGAAATGAAAGACCGAGCCATTGTTTGTAATATCGGTCACTTCGATAATGAAATTCAAATTGACTCTCTTCAAAATTACAAATGGGAAGAAATCAAACCTCAAGTGGACCAAGTAACTTTTCCTGATGATAAAAAATTAATCATTTTATCCAAAGGCCGTCTGGTGAACTTAGGAAATGCTACGGGCCACCCTAGTTTTGTGATGAGCGCTTCTTTTTCTAATCAGGTCTTAGCCCAAATGGAGCTTTGGAAAAATCACCAAAACTATGAAAACAAAGTCTATGTTTTACCGAAAAAATTGGATGAAATGGTAGCTATGTTCCACCTCAAAAAAGTTGGGGCGAAATTAACCGAAATGTCCAAAGAGCAAAGCGATTACATCGGCGTTGAACAACAAGGACCATTTAAGAAAGAAACTTATAGGTATTAATCATGAGAAAAGATTTCATTTTTACTTCTGAATCCGTTTCTGAAGGACACCCCGATAAAGTATCGGATCGTATCTCTGATATGGTCGTTGATCATTTTATTGCCAAGGATCCTTTTGCAAGGGTGGCTTGCGAAACTCTTACCACCACCAATAAGGTTGTGTTGGCGGGCGAAATTCGAGGACCAGTTCAAGAAGATAAAGATGAAATCATCTCTAAAGTTAGAGACTGCATTAAAGATATAGGTTACGAGCAAGATGGCTTTCATTGGCAAAACGCCGATGTTCAATATTTGCTTCATAGTCAGTCAGCGGATATTGCTATGGGTGTCGACTCTTCAGCTGAGAAAGATGAGGGTGCGGGAGATCAAGGAATTATGTTCGGATACGCTTGCACAGAAACTCCTGAATTGATGCCAGCACCAATTTATTACTCTCATAAAATTTTAGAACTAATGGCAAAAGGTCGTAAAGACGGTTCTCTCCAAGGACTTGAGCCCGACTCCAAAAGTCAGATAACTTTAAAATATGTTAATGGCCAACCAAGTGCTGTTACTTCAGTTGTTATTTCTACTCAGCATGCAGAAGGCCTTTCACCAGAAGCGGTGAAAGAAATAGTGACTCCTGTATTAAAAGAGTCAATTCCTTCAAACTTACTCGATGGCCTTTCTAATAGTGAATACTATGTCAATCCGACAGGCAACTTTGTGATTGGTGGACCAGATGGCGATACAGGATTAACTGGCAGAAAAATTATTGTTGATACTTACGGCGGAGCCGCACCTCATGGTGGCGGTGCATTTTCAGGAAAAGATCCAACTAAAGTTGACCGTTCTGCTGCCTATGCTGCTCGATACCTCGCTAAAAATATTGTTGCCGCGGGTCTCAGTACTCAGTGTACTATTCAACTATCTTACGCTATTGGTGTGGCAAAGCCTTTGTCAATTTATGTCAATACTCAAGGAACAAACACCATTGATGAAGCGAAAATTGAAGCGGCTATCCCGGAGATTATGAATTTATCTCCAAAAGGAATACGTGAAAAACTTCAATTAAATAAGGCTATTTATGAGCAAACAGCCGCCTACGGTCATTTTGGAAGAAAACATGACAGTGGGACAGGGGCGTTTTCTTGGGAAGCCTTAGACCTGGTTTCTGACTTTAAGTCTCTCGCATAATTGAGCCTCAGTTTTACTATTAACCAAGAGTCTGAATTAAAAGGTTTAGTTGATAAAATATCTCGTCTTTTACAACACCAACAAATACTTTTTTTTGAAGGTGAAGTGGGATCAGGGAAAACAACATTCATAAGACATTTGCTCAAATCTTTAGCCATAAAAGCCAATCAAGATTTTCATTTTTTGGGTAGTCCTACATACCAGCGAGAACATCATTATAATTTTAAAAAACTCAACTTAATTCATTTTGATTTTTATCAAGTTGATGAAAAGACCCATGTCGATTTGGAAGATTATTTTATGAATAACTGCTTATTAATTGAATGGCCTTTAGAAGATTTAAAAAAAAGATATCTTCCTGATGCAATGTTGATTAAGATTAATTTAAAAGAACAAAGTCGTATTATTGAGATAAGTTCACCAAACCCCAAATGGCTTCCTTAAAAAAATCAAACTTATCAAAAGTAAAAAAACAATTATTAAATAAAAATATTAAAACAGGCGGCCCACTTAAGTTTAATCCCGATGCCTCAAATAAAATTTTTCAACTTTGCAAAACAGGCAAAAAAACATTTCTTTTATTATCCTTTCAAAATAATCCAGTGGAGTATCAAAGATATTTAAGAGCTGACCATGCTCTTTACACACAGGGAGTTCTCACACCCTCAGTTATTGAAAAAAACCCTACTCACAAGTATTTGTTAATGGAATATTTTCCAGTCAACAATGCTTCGAAGTATTATAAAAAAGAGGAATTAAAAAATATTTTCCCTCAAGTAATTAAAACCTTAAAACTTTTACAACATCCAAGAAAAAGATTTTCCGGCATCCCCATCAAACCTTTTAACAATCTCACTAGAAACGCTTCAAAGGGAATAGAGACTTATATCGAATACTTCGATTATAAAATTCAAATAGGCTATTATCTCAATCGACTTATTCAAAAATCATTGAAAAATAACCTTATTTCGTTGAATAAATACAAACCTACTCTCACACATGGAGATTTTTTTCTGGAGAACTTCATTTACTATCAAAAAGATCTCTATCTTATCGATCATCAAGACCTTCACTACAATCACCCCTATCTCGATATTGCCTCTTTGATATTTGATGCTCGACGATTGTATTCCTCTCAAACAGAGGACATGTTAATTCGAAATTACGCAAAAAAACTAAATCTCTCTCTAGTTGATTTTCGATCTGATATTCATTTGGTCAGTCTCGCCCGAAATCTTCGAATTTTAGGAAACTGGGTGAATTTATACCGATCAGGAAAAACCCAATATTTAAAAAAATATCGAAAAAATACATGGCTGCAAATATTAAAGCATGTTGAATATCTTCGTTTCTGGGATTTAAGAGAACTATTTGAAGAAATTTATAATAAAACAAAATAAATGGATGTATTAATTTTAGCAGCAGGGTTGGGCACAAGAATGGAAGACTTAACTAAAGAACTTCCAAAGCCATTATTGCCCATTAAAGGCAAGCCTCTGATCGATTATGCTTTTGATTTAATTAAGCCATTACAGACGGAAAATATTTATGTGAATACACATTACCATGCAGATCTTATTCAATCACATATCAATAAAAGTTATGAAAATATAAAAATATCATTTGAGCCAGAGATTTTAGGAACGGGCGGAGGGATAAAAAAAATTCACCAAAATGATCTTCTAGTTTTAAATACGGATAATCTTTGGCAAGCACAATTTGCCCAAGAAATAAATAGCGCATGGGATTTTTTCCAAATAAATCAAAATATCGACAATTTACTCTTAGCTAAAACTAAGAGTGATTTTCATGATCTTGAAATCTTATCCGATCAATTTGTTCAATTTCCCTCAAGTCAATGCAATGCACAATTCCAAGGTTGTCATTTCATTCGAAAGGGAGTTTTAGAAGATTATCCAGAAATATTTAATATTCCTTCCTATTGGAACAAGTGCTCTGAAGAAAAAAAATTATTTAGTTTTTTAACGACAACGGAAAACACTCACATTGGCACAAAAGATTTATATTTGAAATACTCAAACTGAGTCCTATATATAAAGTATGGCATTAGAACAAATTAAAGACGCTGATTTTCAGCAAAGTGTAATAGAAAGCTCTAATAATCAACCTATTTTAGTTGATTTTTGGGCAGAATGGTGTGGTCCATGTAAGGCCCTGGGTCCAATTTTAGAAAACATTGCAGTAGAGTTTGAGGGCAAAGTCGCAGTAAAAAAAATTAATATTGATGAAAATCCTGAATCTCCAGCTAACTTTGGTATTAGAAGTATTCCAACAATCATCATGTTTAAAAATGGCACCGTGGCAGATACGAAAATAGGATTAAGTTCTGAGGCAGATCTAAAAAACTGGATTAATTCTCACTTATAAAATTAAAATTATTTTTTAATCTTTACTGTAACATAATAAGCATCGATATTCTTTTTCTCGATATAAACTTTTTTTTCATTGAAGAGGACTTCCCACTTATCTAATTTTTCATAATTAGCAATGGCCTCTCCAAAATTATACGACTCATAGACACCTTCATTAATTGAAAAAACAAAAATAGCATTATCTTTGAGAATGCGATGAAATTCACTAAACGCATTAGTTTTGACATGACCATACGTAAAAGTGCCAACGCATAGAGCGTGATCATAATAATTATCAGGAATTGATAAGGATTGGTTTAGATCTGCTTGAAATATTTTTTGATAAATATTAGCTGGCACTAAATCTAACATCTCTTGAGAAAAATCAAGTCCCTCAAGATTTTGATATTCTTGGGTCTGTAAAATTTTACCAACAAGTCCAGTACCACAACCAGCATCAAGAATGAGAGAGTTTTTATTTTTAACTTGATGTATAAAAAGCTGACAACATTCGTGTGGTGCAACATAATTCCATTCTTCTAAATCTTTTTCATAATTATTATTAGAGGACCAATTTTTGTAGTAGTTCAAGATCTCCTCGGGCGTATCGAGTTTATAAATTGATATTTTATCTTCAGTCTTTTCAGACACGCTATGTTAGCTGTTCTAAAGGAAAGGAACTGAGTTGCTCTAGTCCATTAGAGGTAACGCGATATTGATCTTCGAGTTTGACGCCCTCTTTTCCTCCTACCTCGCCAATATAGGTCTCGACACAAATGGTCATATTTTCTTCGAAGTGACTTGAAAAGTCAGCATTTGAAAAATCTTCATTGGGATACCCAATCAAAGGCCATTCATCACACAATCCAATTCCGTGCACCATGCATGGATAGTGATTATCGTAACAATTATTAGGCAATTTCCATGCATTTTCAGCAAATTCTCTAAAGCTGGTGCCCTCTTTGATAAGCTCTTTATTATGTTGAATATGTTCGGTTGCTAGAGAGTAAAGTCTTCTTTGTTCATCATTGAATTTACCACCCTCAACAAATGTTCGAGAAATATCTGCGCAGTAACCGTAAGGTCCTACCATATCTGTATCAAAGGCAACCAGATCTCCTGGTTCAATAACTCTATTGCTACATTCTTGAAGCCAGGGATTGGTACGAGGTCCAGATACTAATAATCGTGTCTCAAACCACTCGCCACCATTTTCGATGTTGGTTTTATGCATATAAGACCACAATTCTTCTTCAGTCATTCCTGCTTGAAGCTTGTCTTTCATGAGCCACATTCCTTTTTCTGCAGTCTCAAGTGATGCCTTCATACATATTATTTCATCTTCCGATTTGATGGAACGGGCTGTTTCAACAAATTTTTGTGCATTTAATAATTCGACATTAAATTGTTTGAGTAGCATTTGAATACCAATAGGATCCGACACATCAATAGCCAATCGATTATTTTCACGAGAGTGCTCTCTCATTAAATCTTGAACCATGCCTGCCCATTGTTTTGCATTTTTATCGACAAAATTATTTGCAGAAAAGAAATCCCAACTGACGACACTTCGGATTTCATCAATAGTGCAGAGATGCTCAGACAAATGTTCGCTTTTAGGATAATCAAATAAAATTACTTTACCTCCAGCACTGATAAAAACAAATCGAACTAGTTCATGCATCGTAAATAAACTCATATTCCTACTGTCCGTTGCATAGCGAATATTGATGGGATCAAACAATATACAGGCCCCAACATCATTTTTTTGAAGTTGCTCAATTACTCTATTGAGTCGGTATATTCTGAGTCGGTCAAAATTAATTTGATCCTCGTATAAATAAGGCTTGAACTGCTGAGCTCCGACATTTTGATTGATGACCTCTGAGAATTTAGGTCCAATTTTTCTATTAGCAAATTTACTAGAAAAATTACTCATCTAACAAAATCTAATCACGAATTTTTTCAAAACGCAAAAGAATATCTTTAAATCTTAATGGTTGTTTTTGTCCCATTTCGCTTACTTTATCTAGTAGTTTAGTGTTGATATTTAGTGCTTTTTGTTCCTTTTCAGATATTTGCCCCACATAGGTTGCTGCGTTCCATAATCCGAGAGAGTTAACTGGTGAAAAACTCTTTTTAGAGGTCAAGGACATGTTAATAAAAGTATAAATAAAACTTGCTACAGAAATTTTAAATAAATTTTTATTTAATTTGTCTTTGTTGACCTCTTTAATAAATTCTTTGGGGTCATTGTATTGAAAGGGATTGATTGTAGGAAAAAAATATTTCAATATTTTTTTTGTAAAATCATTTCCTGAGGAGTAAATCAAAAAAAACTGACCTTTTGTTTCCAGCATATTCAATAAAGGCTGAATAATTAACTTCATAGTTCTTTTATAGGGTGATCTTAATCTAAAGGCCTGCGAAGCAATGATAAAATTAAATTTATCTGGGATGTCATTAATTTTTCTTGGAATTAAATGATCGAGTGCAATTTTTTGATCCTCTCTGTAAATTGCTAAAAAAGTTTTCGATTTTGGTATTAGTAATGTAGATTTATTATCTTCTTTTAACTCCCAATTTTTTTTGATTAAACTATTCATTCTCATTAATTGTTTAGTAAAGTTAAAACTTGTGTTTCCTTTTAATTCTTTTTTTATAAATTTAATTTTTGATAAATTTTTATTAGTGAATTCTTTATAAGAAGCATTGGTAATGCAAAAAATTAAGTTTTTATGTTCAAAAAATCTATCAGCTAAAAAGCTTAATAAATTTTCTATATCATCAACGCTAATTTCTTTTCCCACAACATATATCGGATCTTCTGGGAATTGCTCATGGGCAGCTGATAGTAAAGTAGATATAATCGTACCTTCACCGGTTCCAGCATCAAAAATCCGAAATGCATCTGATTTAATTTGAACTTTCTTTAAATAGGAAGAGAGTTTAAAAGCTATACTACTTTTTTCATTCGTAGAATTAACAAATGATAAATACTTATCTCTTGAGTCAAAAAAGTCAGCTTTTTTTGTCCCCATTTTCTTATTCCCCCGTGCCTCTTTTAAACTAGAATTTCTGAAAATTCCATATTAGAGTTTTGATAAATTTGGAGGGATTTTAAGATGAATTTAATTGAAAAATTAAACCAAGGTCCAGTCTTATGCGCAGAAGGATATCTCTTTGCTATGGAGCGTAGAGGCTACTTGCAAGCGGGCGCCTATGTGCCTGAAGTAGTATTAGAGCATCCCGAAGTCGTTACTCAATTACATCGAGAATTCATTCGAGCGGGCAGTGATGTAGTGCAAGCTTTCACTTATTATGGTCATCGAGAAAAACTTCGATTAATTGGCAAAGAAGATCTTTTAGAACCCTTACAAAAAAATGCTTTGAAAATTGCCAAAGATGCAGCTGATGAATTTCCTGAATTGGATTTGATGATTGCAGGTAATGTTGCCAATACAAATATTTATAGCCCCACTGATAAACAATCTCATATTGATTGCCAAAAAATGTTTGCTGAACAAATCGCTTGGGCCAAAGAAGCGGGTGTTGATTTTGTTATAGCAGAAACTATCAACTGGACTGAAGAAGCTAAACTTGCGTTAAAAGAAATAAAAGATGCTGGATTAATTGCTGTT
>JBJKYU010000023.1:0-10625 GCA_045560885.1 Alphaproteobacteria bacterium | reverse complement strand
CCCTGGCAGCCTCTGAAATTAAAACCCCAACACCATAAATGCCTGTCGGATGAAATTGAATAAATTCCATGTCTGATAAAGGAAGGCCTGCTCTGAGAGCTATCCCCGCTCCATCTCCCGTACAAATATGTGCACTAGTAGAAGATTGAAAAATACGACCGTAACCACCGGTTGCAAGAATGGTCATCTTTGCGATAAATCGATGAAGACTACCATCTTCAATGGACAAGGCTAAAAGACCACAAATCTCTCCACTACTATCTTTAAGAAGATCGATGGCGTAAAACTCATTAAAAAATTGAACATCATTTTTCAGACTTTGCTGATAAAGCGTGTGAAGAAGCGCATGTCCGGTTCGATCAGCAGCCGCACAAGCTCTGTGAGCAGGATCTCCTTTACCATTATTAGTCATATGACCACCAAAAGGTCTTTGATAGATTTTACCGTCATCTGTTCGAGAAAAAGGCATCCCGTAATGCTCTAATTCGACAATAGAATCAACAGCATTTGAGCATAAATACTCAATACTATCTTGATCGCCTAACCAGTCAGACCCTTTGACAGTATCAAACATGTGCCACTGCCAGCTATCCTCACCCATATTTCCAAGGGCCGCACCAATGCCTCCTTGAGCAGCAACAGTGTGGCTTCGTGTAGGGTAAACTTTACTAACACAAGCTGTTTTTAATCCTTGTTCAGAGCAACCTAAGGCTGCTCTTAGGCCAGCGCCTCCTGCTCCAAGAACAACAACATCTAATATGTGATCGGTATAGTTAATCATTTAAATCAAAATAATTGGTAAGATAAATAAAATTACCAATAATAATAAAACGTCAGTTAATCGACTATAGAGTTTAACTTTATCTGAATCAAAGTAATCCTGGTAAATTGTCACTAACCCAAGTCGGCCGTGAAAAGCAGCAACAAAAAAGAAAAGGATCATTAAAAATTTAACAAAAAAATTATTTAAAGAATTAAGCATTATGGCTTGAGATGACTCAAGATTGTTTAAAAAAAAGAAAACAAACCAATAACTAGTTGGAACTAAAATCATTGCAGAAACTCTTTGCCAATACCATTTAGCCGATCCTTTCATGAAAAAATACTCCAAGAAAAGATGGCAGTCATAATCAAATTGATAAATAAAATACAGTATGAAATGAGATATACTTGATTTAATTCCATTCCTTTGGCAAAAGTCCATAAAAAATACTTAAGTCCATTTAATAAGTGATGATTAAGGGCAAAAAACCAAAAGATAAAAACTAATTTGATAAGGGCATAGTTAAAAAACACAGACAAAGACTCAAAGAGAGTTGGGGCAAAATAAGAAGACCCTATCCAAAAAGCTAAAAAAGGAAGAGAGATTGCAAAAATAATACCTGAAATTCGGTGGGTAATAGAAAAAATCATCGTCAACACAGGTTTGTGTATTTGAAGATGGGGCGATAAAGGAGATGTGGTCATTTAGTAATCAATATAGTCAAAAGTGCTTAATAGTAAAAAACTATTATTTCATTGATTAATGCATATTATAAATAATTCCTCCTGTGGAAAAAATGTGAATTAATATTCTTCATTTAAAAACTTTTGAATCACCAATAGGGGAGAATTTGTTTACAATTAAATCAGGTTAAACAATTATTATTGTTTTCAAGGGCACTGAATCTCACCCCGCATGAGTAAAGCTTTATTTTTTAATAAAGTTGGTGCCCTAACCTACTTTCTTAGTTTAATTCCCATATCCAAGAGTTATAATCCTCGGCTATGTTGGCTTTAAGTTTCCTATCCAGAGCTATCGACCGAATAAATACTTTCGTCGGTTATTTATGTGGACTATTTGCTTTTGCGATGGTGCTCGTAGTTTTTACGGTCGTTGTCATGCGGTATGGATTTAGTATTGGCTATATTTGGATGCAAGAAGCTTATGTCTGGCTTCATAGTTTTATTTTTATGCTTGGCAGTGGGTTTACCTATCTAGCGAATGAACATGTAAGAATTGATGTTTTCTACCGAGATGCATCGGCAAAATACAAGGCCACCGTGGACCTCATCGGAAATATTTTTCTTCTTGCTCCTTTTTTATATATCATTTGGAAATACAGCTATCCTTTTGTATATCGATCTTTTTTAATGAATGAAGTTTCGAGAGAGGCGGGAGGAATGCCCGCTCTCTTTGTTTTAAAGAGTGCCATTTTATGGTTTTGCTTGGTATTATTTTTACAATTAATTTCAAACGTTTCTAAGTCCATTCAAGTTTTGCTAAGTAAGGAAAATTCATGACGCCAGAAATTCTCTCGATAATCATGTTTTTTACAACTCTTGGGTTGTTGCTCTTCGGTTTTCCAGTCGCGTTTACATTAGCCGGTTCTGCCCTAATCTTTGGTTTTATTGGAGAAGCGCTGGAAATATTTAATTTCCGTATGATTGGTTTTTTTCCTCAAAGAGTTTTTGGAACTATGATCAATGAGCCCTTAGTGGCTGTCCCTTTATTTATCTTTATGGGCATCATGTTGGAAAAAACAAAAATAGCCGCTGGATTGCTGCAGTCAATTGGTGAGCTTTTTGGAACCACTAAAGGAGGTTTAGGTATTGGTGTAGTTTTAGTTGGAATGTTGCTTGCTGCATCCACAGGCATTGTCGGAGCGACAGTTGTTACAATGGGAATGTTGTCTTTGCCCTCGATGATGAAAGCAGGATACGATCAAAAAATTGCTACGGGCACTATTTGTGCCGCAGGTACTCTTGGTCAAATCATCCCTCCTTCGATTGTTTTAGTTCTGCTAGCTACTATTTTGCAAGGCGCCAATGAAGAAGCTGCATTGCTTCGCGGTGAATTGGCCCCTGATCCTGTTACCGCGATTGATTTATTTGCAGGCGCGTTAATGCCTGGGTTAATGTTGGTAGCGATGTTTGTAATTTTTATCTATTTTTACGCTCGAATTTTCCCAACTACTTGTCCGCCAATAGAGACATCAAAATCAAGAAGTCAAATTTACTTGGATGCTTTTAAATCTGTTTTTCCACCGATTATTTTAATTGTATTGGTGTTGGGATCGATTTTATTTGGCGTTGCCACCCCCACAGAGTCCGCCTCTGTTGGCGCCATTGGTGCGGCTGTGATTGCGTACACAAAAGGCGAACTCACATTTCAAAACCTGAAAGAAACTTCACTTGGTACGGTCAAATTAAGTTCTTTTGTTTTTGTCATTTTAATTGGAGCTTCGATGTTCTCCCTGGTTTTTCGAGGCTTTGGAGGAGATGAAATGATTGAACATTTTTTAGGTAGTCTTCCAGGGGGATTATATGGCGCCTTATTTGTTGTGATGATTGCTATTTTTCTTTTAGGTTTTTTCTTAGATTATATTGAGATTATATTTGTTATTGTTCCCTTGGTGGGGCCTATCCTGATTGCCTATGGCGCTGACCCTTTATGGTTAGGAATATTGATTTCCTTGAATTTACAAACTAGTTTTCTAACTCCACCTTTTGGTTTTTCTCTCTTCTTTTTAAGAGGTGTGGCGCCGAAAGAAATTCAAACAAAAAATATTTATCGAGGGGTCATACCGTATATTGGTATTCAGGTGCTAGCCATCTTTATAGTAGGATTTTTTCCTAGTATCGCCACTTGGCTACCAAGGCTTTTGTTTTAAATAAGTTTAAATTTAATTAAAACCAAGAAATATTATTTTTCTCACAAAGATTTTTAAGTCTCAAGGGATAGTCCGTTATAATTCCATCCACGCCATATTCAATCATTTTTAACATGTCGTCTTCATCATTAACGGTCCAAACGTTGACAGCAAGATTTTCTTCGTGAGAGATATCTATCATCTTTTTAGAAATATCTCGGTAATTCGGGTGCCAAGCTCGACCTCCTAATGAAGCAATTAGTCTTGGGAGTTCAACGGCATTTTTAAGGGGTATGAAGTCCATCCATGGGGATTGGTCATAAATAGTTCCACTTATTTTTGATCCTGATTGATGCAGTTCAGTTAAGTAAGCCCGAGGAGCATGGGGATTTTGATCTCTTACTTCTCTTAAAACTCTCCAGTCAAAAGATGAGTATAAAATTTTATCTTTTAAAGCGGAATTATTTACGACATCGAGTACTAACTTGACCATTTCTTGAGGTAAAGGTGTAAAGTTTTCTTGAGCAGGCGTTGATTTTATTTCTAGATTTATAATTAAATTTTCAGTTTGGTTTCTAGCAGTTAAATTTAAAAGATCGTCAAGTTTAGGAATTTTTTGATTTGGCAAACTTTTTTGATTAACAAAATTCCTGCCATATTTTGATAGTTTATTTAAGGTTCCGACATCATACTTAGATAACTCTTCATAAGTTAAATCAAATATCTTGATGTTCTCATCCGTAATCCATTCTCCATTGTTATCTTGAGTAAAACTAGGATCTAATTTAAAATCATGAGTGATGACTGGGATCAAGTCTTTAGAAATCAAAATATCAGTCTCATACGCGCTAATTAAATGGTCAAAGAGATATTGAAAGCTGTTTAGTGTATTTTCAGGTAAATCACCTATAGCTCCTCGATGGCCATAAATTTTAATATGATTTAGCTTAGTTAAATTCAAATAAGAAAAGTATCAATTATTTTTTGGATTTTAAATTTTCTTATAGTGATACGGCCCCCGAAGGGGCCGTAAAATATAGAATTTATGATGATGGGTATGGGAAAGGTAAGCTTCGTGCTCTTAAATATTCTTTCTCTGATACGCCCGTCCATCTCAAAATAGAGGATCTAAAGTTCACAATGTGTGAGAAAAGTTCTTGTGATATAGGATCTTTGCTTGCTACATCAGCAACTACTTCACCTGCTCTTTGACCCAGTGCATTCATCACTTCGTCTGGCACTTGTCTCATTTGAACATTATGTTCATTGATTAGCTTTTGGTATGAACTGTCGTTCACTGCTTGAAAGTGTGAGAGAACTTCAAGATTTACAGCCTTTGAAGCAACCGTAATCATTTCTCTCGTAGCATCATCAAGTTTTTCCCATTCAAACATATCAATAGAACAATCTAAGATTGTGGCAGGCTCATGCCAACCTGGGTTATAGTAGTATTTAGCTGCTTGATACAGACCAGCACCTAAGTCAGCGGCAGGGCCAATCCACTCCGTTGCATCAATTGCACCCGATGCAAGCGCAGGTAGCACATCAGAACCAGCTAAGAGAACAGTTTGAGCGCCAAAAGATTTTAACACTTCTCCGCCTAAGCCTGGCATTCTAATTTTTAAACCATCAAAATCAGAGATTGAATTAATTTCTTTATTATACCATCCACCCATTTGGTTTCCTGTATTTCCTAAAGGTAAAAATTTAGTGCCAATTGCGTTGTAGGCTTTATCGGCCGCTTCAATACCTCCGCCGTAATAGCACCATGCATTTTGTTCTTGTGCTGTTAAGCCAAATGGCATTGCAGCAGAGAACTGCGTTGCATTACTAACGTTAGTCCAATAGTAACCCGCACCATAAGCCATTTGCGCAGCACCAGATCGAACAGCATCTAGAGATTCTAAAGCTGGTACCAGTTCATTTGCATGATAAACAGTAATTTTTAATTTATCTGATTGATTGTTAATATAGCCTGCAAATCTCTCCAATGCGGCACCTAAAAGACCCGCTTTACCAAATGCAGAACAAGCAATCCACTCCATGTGGCCGCCTGAAATTGCAGGAGCTGGAAAAGAAGAGACTGTTGCGGCACCCAGCGCTGCAGCACCGGCACCTTTAAGAAAACTTCTTCTTTTCATGGGCTTATTATTTTTGGTTTTTTTTGCCATAAATATTTCCCTCCTAAATTTAAGAAATAATTAATTATTTTTTATTAGTAATAATTATACCAACTATTACTGATACTATTCCAGCATAATGATAGATTTGTAATGTTTCTTGAAAAACGAAAAAGGCAAGGATTCCGCCAAATATTGGCATTAAATGCAAATAAGGACCCGATTTATTAGCCCCTATCAGGGCCACTCCCGTATTCCAACATATATAAGAGAAAATACTTGGAAATATACCGGTATAGCCAATAGCTAAAAGTGATTGCTTGCTCACTTTTAGATAGTTTCCTTGAATAATAATATCAAAAAGATAAACCGGAAATAATAG
The DNA here is from genome assembly GCA_045560885.1 of Alphaproteobacteria bacterium. Taxonomy (GTDB): domain Bacteria; phylum Pseudomonadota; class Alphaproteobacteria; order HIMB59; family HIMB59; genus HIMB59. The sequence goes on along the minus strand of JBJKYU010000023.1, from coordinate 4,491 downwards.
GATGACTGTCAATCCAAAGGAAATATATAAAAAACTAAATCCTGATACTCCAGTTTCATTTTTTTTTAGAAAAATTGAATATAGAGCCCAAGAAGTTACAGCTAATAATATAAAAAGATCACCTGAATAAAAATCAGATTGAAAAATATTTTGATAGTTTCCTTTAGCAATCACAAAGCTGACACCTAAAAGAGAGATTATAATTCCTAACATCTGATAACGATTTGTATCAATCCTATAAAGAATCTTATTAAAAAGGATAATTAACATAGGTGTTGTAGAAATAATTAATAATGCATTAATCACAGTAGTGGCTGTGAGCCCTAAATAAACAAAAGTGTTAAAAAGAGTAGGGCCGGTGAGAATAATTAAAAAAATCATCCCAGGTTGTTTTTTTAATAAAGGTAGCTCTTTAAATGCTCTTGAAAAACAAAATGGAGTTAAAATGATAAATGCAATCACCCATCGATAAAAACCAAGCGATAAAGGAGATACTAAACTTTCAACTGAAGCTAATCTTCCAATAACAAAATTACCTGACCAAAATAAAGAAGCAAAGCATAAAACTATTGTTGCTTTTAATGAATTACTCAAAATTAGATTTACTATAATTTTTCAATTGCCATTGCCAGCCCTTGCCCTCCACCAATACACATACTTGCAACGCCAAACTTCTTTTTTGTGCGTTTTAATTGATGTGCAAGTGTTGTAACTATTCTTGTGCCAGAACAGCCAATAGGGTGACCTAACGCAATTGCGCCGCCTACAATATTTAATTTATTGGGGTCTATTTGTAATGATCTTTGAACAGCCACTGAGGTAGCAGCAAAAGCTTCATTGATCTCAATTAAATCGAAAAATCTTATATTTACAGACATTTTCTTCATTAGTTTTTGAATTGCTGTAATCGGCGTTATACCCATGTAGTCGGGATTACCTGCAGAAGAGGACCACGATAAGATCTTAGCTAAAGGTTTAATCTTGTTTGCCTTGATGTACTCAGATGAAGCTAATGCCAGAAATGCTGCGCCATCATTAAGAGATGATGCATTACCAGCACTGACAGATCCTTTCGTTTTAAAAACTGGTTTTAGCTGACTAAGTTTGGTTAAAGTTGTGTCGGCTCTCACTTCATCTTTTAGAGTAGTTTGACACAATTCATTTTTAAAATATTTATTCTTTAAAGCTTTATAAGTTTTTAAATAAGATTCATATGCATATTGATCTTGTTCTTGGCGAGTGACATTGTATTTCCTAGCAACATTTTCTGCAGTAATCCCCATATGCTCTTGCGAAAAAGCGTCCGTCAATCCATCATGCACAAGGGTGTCGATAAAAATATTATTACCTAATTTTTTTTCACCAGTTCTACTTAAGTATGCATGACGAGCTCGAGACATACTCTCCTGTCCACCAGCAATGACTAAATCACATTCTTTAGTGTGAATTTTCAAAGATGCTTCAATCGCTGCCCTCATGCCGCTTCCACAAACTTGGTTCACTACATAGGCAAAAGAGGATTGGGACATTCCAGATTTTAAAGCTACTTGACGAGCAGTATTCATTCCAAGACCACTTGTTAACACTTGGCCTAAAACTAAACCCTCAGCATCATTCTTTTTTATTTTTTTATTACGTTGGAATAAATCTTGAAGGCATTGAGTTCCTAATTCTACAGACTCAGTTTTTTTATATTGTCCAAGATAGGCACCAATAGGGGTGCGAACACAATCGATAATATATATATCACTCATTAATCTTTATCTCTTTGTATTCTTGAACAGACTCTGGGTTAGCCAAAGCTCCAAGATTTTGGACTTTATCATTATTAATTATATTTTTGACAAGAATTTCAGAGTTTTTTCCACTCTTGGTTCTTGGAATATCTTTAACAACGAAGGTTTTCCAAGGCACATGGCGCGGGCTAAGGGTTGATTTTAGATGCTTTTTGATTAAATCAGTAAAATTGTGGGGTGTTTTATCTTTTATAGACTTGATAAATAAGATGACTCTCTCATCATTGTCAATTAAGTAGCCTGTTGCCAAACTATCATCAATCCATAAGAAGTTTTGCAGTGCGCTATAAATCTCACCTGTTCCAATTCTCACCCCTCCCGGATTTAAAGTGGCATCTGATCTTCCATAAATTATATAGCCATCATGTTTAGTTTTTTTCACGTAATCACCATGCGCCCATATATTTTTAAATTTTGCAAAATAGGCTGATTGATATTTTTTAAAACTTTTATCATTCCAAAAAAAGATTGGCTTAGAGGGGAAAGGTGTTTTACAGACTAACTCTCCTGTCATTTTAGTCGATTTACCTTTTTCATTAAACACATCGATATTCATTCCTAAACCAGGTCCTTGAATTTCTCCTGCATAAACGGGCATTGTCGGAACACCCAACATGAAACATGAAACTATATCTGTTCCTCCACTAATGGAGTGAATGAAGGATTTTTTATTTAAATTTTGATTAATAAATCGAAAAGTAGAACTACTCAAAGGAGAGCCTGTTGATATAAAGCATTTAATATTTGGTAAAATATTCTTTTTCTTAGTGTTGTGGTTATTTTGAATAGCCTCGTAAATCTTAGCTCCTGCTCCTAACATATTTGATTTAGATTTTTGTGTTAATTGGATAACTCTATCTTTTGATGGATAAAAAGGAGATCCATCATATAAAGCAATACTAGAGCCTAATAATAAATTAGACACGGTCCAATTCCACATCATCCATCCACAGGTAGTTAAAAAAAGCATTTTATCTTCCTTCATTACGTTCGTATGAAGAGATAACTCTTTTAAATGTTGTAATAATGAGCCCCCGTGCCCATGAGTAATACATTTAGGAAGCCCCGTCGTTCCGCTTGAAAAAAGGACATACAAGGGATGATTAAAATCTACTAATTTAGTTTTTTCTTCTAATTGATATTTCTTATTTCTGTAAATTTGATGAAGCTCGGAGCGATTATTTTTACATGGATAGGAAGTTTTAAGAATTTTGGGATTACCTATTTTGGATCTTATTTGTCTTAGGTTCTTTGAATAATCAAACTTTTTTCCATTATAAAAATAATGATTAGCAACTATCATTAGTTTAGGTTTTAATTGAGAAAATCGATCAATAACGGCCTTCGAACCAAAATCAGAAGAACATGAAGACCAAACAGCTCCTATTTTTGCAGAAGCCAAGAAGGCAATAATTGTATCGGCAATATTTGGTAAATAGCCCACAACTACATCGCCTTTTTTAATCCCTAAAGACTTATAATAGGAGCTTAAAGCATTAACTTTTAAATTAAGTTCTTTATAAGATATTTTTTCTTCATAATTATTTTCTCCTATGAAGTGAATAGCTAAACTATCTGATTTATTTTTTTCTATGAGTTGGAAATAATTAGTTTGAAAATTAAAGAAAAAATTATTTTTCCAAAATTGTGCATTTTTTTGAATTAGTTTTGAATTTTTATTTTTAGTAAGTGGAACTCGATAAAACTCAGTAATTGAATTCCAAAATTCACTGGGATTTTTTACTGACCAATTCCACAACTGAGAATAATTTTTAAACTTTTTTTTATAGTTCTTATTAAGATAATCTTCATAAACATAAAGATTAGAACTTTTGATTTGTTTTTGTGTTGGTTGAAATAATTTAGTCATTTATAGCAGAAAAAAGCGCATCAGGAATTTTTAATGGTTTCCCTTTAGAATTTATATTGACCATTAAAACTTCAGACTCAAAAATAGCTTTGTCTTCTCTGTAAATAATTTGTTTTAATTTAAATGATGCTTTTTTAATTTCTAAAAATTTAGTTTGAATTGATAATTCATCTTCTAATTTAGCAGATTGGATATAATTACAGTAAATATTTTTAACTACAAAGTGGGAGTCATATTTTTCACTTAATGACTTTAAAGAAAAACCTAATTCTTGAATTAAATTTGTACGAGCTCTTTCTATAAATTTTAGATAATTGGCATAATAAACAACTCCACCTGAGTCTGTATCCTCGTAGTATACTTTGGTTTTAAATTTAAACATTAAGTGGTTAATCCCAAATAAAGTAAGTAAGTTATGGAGATTATGGCTATGCCAAAAATTAGATATCTGTATTCACCCATAGTGTATTTTTTTATAATTTAATCTAAAATAAATATATCAAAATATAAAAAGGTTCCGTGGTGTAACGGATAGCACAAATGACTTCGGATTATCAAGTAATCGTTCTTCTTGCTTATCTGCCTTTACTTTAGCACTTTATCTGTAAATGTGAATCGTCCATTCACTTCATTATGTGGCGGACATTTGGCGGACAGAAAATTAAGCATTTAAATTTCCATTTTAAGATTCATACAGAATCAAATAATTATTTTTAATGTGATGATTCAAAAAAGTTTTTAAATTCAACCTAATTTAGTCATCTATTAACAACTTCGTGATTTAATTTAATGATTTTTGATAATTTAGATTGCTGTTTAATACCC
>JBJKYU010000022.1:0-10696 GCA_045560885.1 Alphaproteobacteria bacterium | reverse complement strand
AAACTGTAGGACCTATTTTTCCTGGAGTGGAGGTTAAGTTAGCTGAAGATGGCGAAATACTAGTTAGAGGAGAGAATTTAATGCTTGGTTATTGGAATAACCCAGAAGCAACCAATAAAACAATTATAGATGGATGGCTATACACTGGGGATATCGGGGAGTTTGATGGAGAGGGATATTTAAAAATTACCGACAGAAAAAAAGATATTATTGTATCATTAGGGGGCGATAATATAGCTCCTTCAAAACTTGAAAATTTACTAACCCTATCATCAGATATCGAGCAGGCCTGTGTTTTTGGAGAACAAAAAAATTATATTGCGGCATTGATAATTTTAAGCGCTGATAGCAAAGCTACAAAAGAACAAATAGATCTTTATATAGAAAAGATGAATGCTGATTTAACACAGCCTGAAAAAATTAAACGATATCATATTATTAATGAACCATTTACGATTGAAAATAATTTAATGACACCCACAATGAAAGTTAGAAGACACGAAGTTGAAAAAAAATATTCTGAGGTCATTAACGGAATGTTTTAATGCAGTTATTTGCTGCATTAGATTTTGAAACAGCTTCTAGTGAAAGAAACTCTGCTTGTGCTATTGGATATGTAATTTTTAATCATTCCAAAATTTTAAAAAAACAAGCATATCTCATTAAACCACCGAAACCGGAAGTTCAGTTTACTGAAATCCATGGATTAACATGGGATATGCTAAAAAAAGAAAAAACATTTGATAAGGTTTGGCGTTTGATTAAGGATGAATTACTAAGAGTTGATTATTTTTTTGCTCATAACGCACCTTTTGATAGGTCTGTTCTTCATTCTTGCTGCTATCATTATAATATCGATATTCCTCCACAAGAATTTAAAGATACTGTTATTTTGGCAAGAAAATTTTGGGATTTTGAAAATAATAAACTCAACACAGTCTGTAAAAATTTACGAATACCTCTTAATCATCATGATGCACTCTCTGATGCTAAAGGATGTGCTTTAATAGCCATAGAGGCGTTTAAAAAAGGTTTTACTATTTAAATTTATTAGCAAATAGCGCCAAAGAGGAAAAAATAGTTATTAAAATTAAACTTAGATAGATCAACATATCAATGGAGTTAGTTTGATCGATGATTATTCCGTAAAGAAAAGGAGAGGAAGCTGAGGCCAAAACACCAAAAAATGTCAAAAGAGCTTTAATTGAGCCAAGATTATTCACTCCGTATATTTCAGCCCACAGAGAATTAGAGATATTTTCGGTAAATCCATTAGATAAGCCTAGTCCAGCCATATAAAGATACAAAATATAAACATGATCAGAAAACAACATCACTATTAAAATCCCCGCCATGGGAATAAGATGAAAAGGGACTAATTTTTTCCCTGTAAATTTATCAACTAATAATCCAGAAATAATAGACCCACCAATACCGCAAGAAGCATAAAAAATAAAACTTTGAGCTAAATTTATCATAGACCATGATTTCATTTCTGCGATAAACACTTGGTGAAAAAGAAAACCCGTAACAGTAAAAGACATCAATAAGGTCAAAGGAAGATATAAATAAAATTTAAAATCTTTTAAAACATCTCTCCTTCTCCAGGAAATATCTCGATAACTTATATGTTGTTCAAAACCTTCTTCTTTTTGAAAATTGTTTCTCTTTAAAAGGAAATAAAAACTACCACCAAGAATAATGAATACAAAAAGAAAAGAACTAAACCAAGTTAATCTCCAGCCAATAGTAATTAGCAAAATCACAACTATAGTTGGATAAATCATCTCACCTATCGAAAAACCAAAACCTGAAATGGCCAATGCTTTGCCACGATTAATACTAAAATACCGAGCCATTGTAGTTCTTGAAGTATGTCCCATTAAACCTTGACCAAATAACCTCAAAAAATAAATAGTCAAAAAAAGAAAGAAGATATTAAATACAATACTTGCCATTAAGCAGGTCAAGGCTAGTCCTAAAACAATCACAAGTGTGTATTTTTTTAATGATACCGTATCAATGAGTTTACCTGCCCATATGATAGTAATGGCGCTCATTACTGTGGCAATGGAGTATAAACTCCCGAACTCTGTATTAGTTAGATCAAAGGTTTGTCTGAAATCATTACTAAACAAAGAAATAAAAAATGTCTGTCCAAAACCTGATGAAAAGGCAATTAAAAACCCAAAAAACAGTAGGTGAATATTTTTGTAAATAAAATTGATCAAAATTAGAGGGATATTATGATTTAATTTGATTTAAGCAATGAGTTTAAAGGAGAGTTTGGATTTATGAGCACTATCAAAAAAACCACTGAAGAAAATGATCAATTAATCAAAGAAACATATCAAGACATCAGAGATACAAGAAAAACCAAATACATAGGTAATTTTTGGAAATATTTAGCTTTTGATCCATCTCTTTTGAAAGAGGTTTGGACAGATGTAAAAAATGTTATGACTAAAGAGACTTTGATTGACAAAAAAACGAAAGAGATGATTTATATGGCTGTATCCATTACTAATAACTGTAGTTATTGTACTCACTCTCACACAGCATCAGCTAAAAAACTAGGAATGAGTGATGATGAACATGCTGAATTTTTAAAAATTGTTGCTTTGGCAGCTAAAACTAATCAACTTGTTAATGGTTTACAAGTACCTGTCGATGAAATATTTGATGCCGATAAATAAATGTTTGATTTTTTAATTTGGTTTTGGAATGCAGGGGAACTGTTAATGATTATTGGTATATCGATCATTATTTTTGGTTTAATATTTTATAGAAAAAAAAAATAGAGAGGTTTTAAACAAATGTGGGCTTTTATTCTTTTTTGTTTGTCTTTAGTCATTACGATCTATCTATATGTTAAACGAAATAAGATTTATGATAATAGTGAAAATCTTGATAATGATACACTTGCACAGTATGATAAATTAGATCGAGCATTTATAGTTATGCTTCTAGTTACATTTGGATTACTTGGATTGTCTACTTATGTTTTGGGATGGTTTAATTTTTCATAAAAATCATGGACCCTGAGTTAATTATTAATACTTTTTGGTTTTTTTCAATCATTACAGCTGCTTTATATATTGCTAAAAAAAGATATGTGGAAAAAAAAGAATATAGATTATTAGATTTTATTTTTAAAATTTGTTTTGTATTTTCAATAATAATGATTGCTATAAGTTTTATGAGCTTGATAATTTAATTACCAATTATTAGTCCAGTCTCTATTTTCATAATCTTTTAAATGCCAAATTATCCCCTCATGATCTTTAAAGAAATAAATTTTACCATTCGGGCTTTCCGCTTCACTTACAATTTCTAAGCTATTTTCATCAATAAATTCTTTTGCATTGCGTTTTCTTAGACAAGGTTGACAGAAGCCTGATAAGATTGGGTCAGCCTTTGTATCTTTTGTTTTTAATTCAATAAATAAACCATCAGGACTTTTAAACATAGATGTGCCATTTTCAGATAACTCTTTAAATTCACCACCTTCAAATAATTTTTTTAAAAAATTAATATATTTACCGATATCGCTGACATGAACTTCAATATGATCAAATGATGTCATTGTTTAGATTTTGGAGGCCCACCCCGGAATCGAACCGAGCTACAAGGATTTGCAGTCCTCTGCATAACCAATCTGCCAGCGGGCCAGAGTTAGAATTATTACTATATAAGCCCTAAAATATCTATAATAATCATAATCAAAATTTTAATAGATGAGAAATTTAAAGAAAAAAGCAGTTTCGCTTGAAGAGCCTAAAAAGTTCTTGAAAAAACATCCTGAAATTAAGTCTTTTGATATTGTGATGCATGACTGTAACGCAATTGGAAGAGGGAAGATAATCAGAAGACATGAACTTTTAAAACTATTTGAATCTGGTAGACAATTTCCTCTATCATTGCTTGGAATGGATATCACTGGGGAAGATGTTCCAGATACGGGATTAATTCTAGAACAAGGAGATGGTGATATTAAAGCTTGGCCAATACCTTCTTCTCTTAAGCTTATTCACAATAGCAAACCTCCAAGAGGGGAACTTTTTATGACTATGTCAGATATTGAAGGGAATAAGTTAAATATAGATCCTAGAAATGTTCTTGAGAACCAAGTTATATTATTTGAAAAAGAGGGAATTAAATTATGCGGAGCTTTTGAATTAGAATTTTTCCTAGTATCAAACAATTTAGATCAGTATGGAAAACTACAACCTGCAAAATCAATTATAGGAAAAAAACGATCTCATAGAAAAACTGATGTTTACTCCGTTGATAACTTGCACGGAATGCTTCCACTATTAAATGATATTTATGAGGCAACTAATCTTGCAGGCATAGATGCTGAAACAATTATTTCTGAATATGCACCTGGTCAATATGAATTAACTCTGAAACATCAAAATAACTTATTAAAAGCAGCAGATGATATTATTCGACTAAAAAGAATAATCCGATCTCAAGCACGAAACCATGGGTTGACTGCATGCTTTATGGCAAAACCTATGGAAAATGTATCTGGTTCTGGAATGCACTTTCATGTTTCGATGTACGATAAAAAAGGAAAAAATTTATTTGCTGAAAAATCAAAAAATACTATCAATCCTAATCTTCTTTATGCTCTTGGTGGATTAACCAAAACTATGGGAGAGACCATGCTTGTATTTGCTCCTCATGCTAATAGTTGGAGAAGGCTTGTCTTAGGATCTTATGCTCCTGTAACTCCAAATTGGGGATTAGATAATAGATCGGTAGCATTTCGAATACCTTCAAGCAATTCTATGAATAGAAGAATAGAACATCGAGTCTCTGGCGTAGATGCAAATCCATACTTAGTAGCTCTCACCGTAATTTCTGCAATGAGATATGGAATTAAAAATAAAGTTAAAGCACCTCCGCAAACCAAAGGTAATGCTTATGAACAAAAATTTAATTCAAAAATTAAAATGCCTCATGATTGGAGCTCAGCTATTCTTTCTGCTAAGAAATCTAAATTTTTAAAAGAAACCCTAGGATCAGATCTTCATAAAGCTATTATAGCGATCAAAGAAATGGAGTATCAAAAAGTTGCAAGTACAGTTTCAGAATTAGATATTGATTTATATTTAAATGCTATTTGATCTTCTCTTGAAATTTTTCAAATTCAATCGAGTCCATTTTAATTTCGTGTTTGCTCTCAGGGTAACCGCCATTATTCATATCTTCTACAAACATTCGAAAACCCTTTTCACGGAGAGCTTGTAACTTTTCTTCTTCTGCTTTTAGATCAATATATTTTTTTGCATGTCTAGGGTAATGACCAGTATTGGTTCCTAAAATATCATTACAGAATAAATATTGGGTATCGCATACATCACCACAGCCCATTCCCATTGTGATCATTTTGGTATTCTTGGTGATAAAATCTGCTAATTCCACAGGCACTACTTCAACTTCAACACAAGCTGCACCCGCATTTTCTAAATCTTTAACATTTTGATAAACTTGTAATGCCTCATCAGCTGTTTTACCGACTGCACGGTAATTGGTCCAAGTTGCTCTATTGGGGACTAGTCCTACATGAGCCGTTATAGGAATGCCTTCTTTGGCCATTGCTTCAATCCAATCAATGGAATGAGAGCAATAAACAGCATCGCCGCCCATTTCTAAAATTTCAAATCCTTTTTTAATAGCCTCTTGTTTGGAACTAACCGTTCCATGTTTTAATCCAACGGATAAAAAAGCACCAAATGCTACTTCTCTTACTTTTGGAAAATAATGATCAGGTTCACAAGAGATAATTTCAATTCCTGCTTTGAATGCCGCCTCAGCTTCTTTATCCGTATCGATATGAGTTTGAGCCCATTTTCTTTTTCCTTTTTGGCTCCATAAATCGTAAACAGATATTCTTTTAGACAAAATATTTATTGAGGCACAGCTACTTTAAGTTCGTAGCTAGGATCTTTTGCTTGTTTGAGAATAGTCGGAATAATTTCAGAATAAGCTCCCCATAAACCTTTTTTGGCAGGTGGCATTTGATCTTTTATAAGCTCATGTAACTTGGGTAAATTATGAGAGGGTACAGTTGGAAACATATGATGTTCAATATGATATTCCATTTGCCAATACAAAAAGCTAAAAATTGGATTTAAATGCATAGTTCGAGTACTATAACGATGATCTTTGATATTGTCTTTCAAACCAGTGTGCTGAGTTAGACCAAATAGTCTTTTCAGTGTTATTCCATAATAGTTAGGTAAAACAAAATAAAGAACTGGTAGCCATGATTGAAATACTATGGAAACAAGTATGACCGACAACCAAATTCCTAAATGAAGTCTTGAAGAGTTAATACATTTCTGGTGTTCTTTTTCTGGAATTACTTGCTTCATTACTTCAGTTTTAATACCTAATGCGTGAAGGATAGTTTCATACTGAGTGGTCTTTTTAAAATTTATAAAATCATAGAAGGGAATAAATAAACTAAAGAAATAAAAAACATCCGCAGGCTTTCTAATAGCTATTTCAAAATCAAGAGGATCATCAAAATAAGTATAGCCATGATGGCGAAAATGAGACCATCTCCAACGTACAGGTTCGAAGCCATTCATATAGCTTCCTATCTGATAAAAAAAATTATTCCAAAAATTTGATTTAAAAGCTGTTTTATGTCCTGTTTCGTGCCAAATAGGATCGGCACAGTTCCATATATTTCCATAGATAAAAAAGAAAAGTACAGTCCACCAAGTTCCCCAAGTAGCATAAGCTAAATATCCAAAAAGAATTAAAGAACCAAAAAAAATAAACATATGTTTAAATCCTTGGTAATCAGATTTTTGTAATAATTTTACAAACTCTTGTTTGTCAACAGTACAATGATGCCATTTATCAAGGTTAACTTGCATAAATTCAAAATAACATAATTTTAAAAAAATTAAATATTACGCAAATGTCCAAATTGCACCACCCAGTGCTAATAAAAATCCAAGTCTTCCTGCAGAAGCGCAGTATTTCATTGTATTTTGATTTGGTGGCGTTTGATTTTGAGCAGATTTTTTTAAGTGAATATTGATTATCAAACTTGCAATCAAAATAAAAGTTGCACCTAAAAGCTTAATATGAAAAGACCAACCTAAATTAAAACCTCCATAAATAGCTAAAGTTTGAATTATTCCAGTTACCCACATGATGATTATGGCCAAAAGTGAGAGAAAAGCCAAAACTCTAAATCCTTTAGCTAAATGAGGTTCGGGAGCCTTTCCTTCTTTTTTGTAAATGGATTGAATAACAGCAACGCCTATAACCCCTCCACCAGCCAAAAGCAGAGAAAATAAATGTAAAAATTTGCTGATGAAAATAAACATAATTTACATTAACACAAATTCGATAAAATAGGATAAATTTATAAAAATCTAAATGACATCAAATTCATTAAAGAAACCAGAAAAATCTCTTCCTTTTTATTGGTATTATGACTCCAAAATTTTTCAAAAAGAAATTGATAATATTTTTAATGATGAGTGGATTTATGTTTGCCATGTAAATTCAATTAAAAAAAATCATTATAGAACTCTTAATATTAATAATAAGAATATTGTTTTAATTAAAAGTAAGTCTGAAAACATTTCCGTATTTTATAATACTTGCCTACATCGCGGATCTCAAATATTTGAAGAACAAGAGGGCAGAATGAAATCCCCCGTTGTAGTTTGCCCTTATCACCAATGGTCCTATGATGCCAGTAGTGGTTCCTTATTAAATACAACATCTATGAAGTTAAATAATTTTGATAAAAAAGATTATAGCCTTCAAAAAGTTAATTTTCATATATGGAAAGGTTTAGTCTTTGTTAATCTAAAGTCGAAAAAGAAATTTAACGTTCAATCCATATTTCAATACTACGACCAAACAATAGAAAAAATTGATATCGAAAAATATACAGTTGGTCATATTTGGAAAAAGAAAGTTCAATGTAACTGGAAGATTTATTGGGAGAATTATAGCGAGTGTTTGCATTGCCCTAACATTCACCCCGAATTATCTGATTTAGTTCCCCTTTATCAGAGAAGGCTTGTAGATATTCAAGATCATCCAGAATGGAACATTCTAAAAAAAACTGAAACTCATGCTAAATATCACGGTGGTCTAAAGAAAGGCGCCCAAACTTGGTCTGCAGATGGTAGTTCTCAAGGTCATACAATTAAGGAAGTTCAATCAGAATTAGAGTCAAGAGGGCAGGTGTATATATCAACTTGGCCTACAATGTTTTTAGGGATCTACGGAGATCACATTCGAATAGTAAGATTAATCCCTGTCAATTCAGAAGAAGTAGAGTTAACTGCAGAGTGGTTGTTTCCTGAGACTACTCTGGCTGATCCTGACTATAAAATGGGTAATGTCGTAGATTTTGGAATACTTGTCATGAAACAAGATGCGAGTATTTCTGAGGTTAATCAACGAGGCGTTTATAATTTAGGAAAATCCTCGGGTGTTCTAATGCCTGAGGAATACATAATTAAAAATTTTCATCAGTACGTTAAAAAGAAAATCATGAAGTGAAAGAATGGCTTACCAAAGTTATGAACAGTGGTAAGTCCATTCTTTGTATACACATCTTGGCTTGTGCCAAGAATTCCCCTTATAAAAAAAGAGGATTTATTTTGTAAAGTTACGCAATGTTAACTTAACAACTTTGGTGGCGTCATCTTTGTAACCTCCGACCTTATACCTATCCTCATAGGTAAATAAAATGTTAACAGAAAAATTATAAAAAAAAACTTTTAAAAAAAAATCTTGTGGAAAATTATTTTGGACAATTTTCTATTTTCCAAAACTTATTTACTTTAGGCATTATTAAGGGGAGTTTTGCAATAACCAAGGGTCCAAATTTTTCAATGTCTCCAGTAGCTAAAACATACTTTCCTTGATTATCATTATTGAAAACTTTTATTAAATATTCTCCTGCCTTATAAACATTAGTGCTTTTAAATTCAGCTCCGTACTCTGGACCTATCCAATAAAATTTTTTTCCATAGGGTTCGTACCATTCCCACCATTCATAATTTTCTCCATCTAATTCTAGTAACGTTTCTTGCATCCCATTGGAGACATTAATGACATCTACTGAAAATTTATCAAAAGTATTACAGCCATCAATTTTTGGGGTGGTAATACCAACATAAAAGTTAAAATCTATTTCAGACTTTATTGAATAGTAATGAACATCGCCCTCTAAAGTTCCATAAATCGCTTTAGATATTTCTGGTTTTTCAATTAAATACGCTTTGCTGGGAGAGTTGGTGTTCTCCTCATTTAAAGCTGGTTGATGAGCGGATAAATTAAAAATTGGAAGAGTTATTAAAAACAAAACTGTTAAATACTTCATACTATTTTTACTTTCATCTATCATTGATGGATTGCTGTATCTGAGGCGATAATGATCTTTGAAAAGTTAATATTTTTGTTATAAATCAAAATCTAATCATGAATTTTGAGCAAGCTAGATCTAATATGGTTTTAAACCAACTAAGAGCAAATCGTATTAGAGATATCGATTTAATTGAAAAAATTGAAGACTTTCCTCGAGAAAATTTATTTCCCAAGGATTTAAAGCATCTATCTTATTCTGATCAAATTATTTCATTAGATCAGGGTAGATTTATCTTACCTCCGCTTACTTCGAGTCATTTGGTTCAATGTCTGGATTTAAAAAGTGATGATAAAGTTTTGGAAGTCGGTTCTGGAATAGGGACGATTACTTCTATTATCAATCAATATACAACTTCCATTGATTGTATTGAAAGTTCTGAAACATTAATTGAAATTTTTAAAAAAAGTTTGAGTGAAAATTTATTTCAAGCCAATCTTTTAAAAACTTCAATTGAGAGTTTTTTTTCAAATAAAAATCCAAATATTAATAAATATAATAAAATTATTATTAATGGCTCACTTGATATTGAGCCATCTCAAATTATTAAAAAAGCTTCAGAAAATGCCACTATAGTTTGTGTAATTGATAACCAAGAAATTAAACATAAAATAGTTAAATACGTAAAAGTTAATAATAATTGCAATCGATTTATTGTTGAAGAAGCTTTATCTAATTATCTTTATAAGTTTATTACCAAAGAACCTTTCGTTTTTTAAATTTGATGGATGACCTCCAAGATAAAAAAAAATATGAAAGTGAAATTTATCAAAATTGGATAGATCAAGGCTGTTTTAAACCTACTTACAACTTCGATAAAAACTTTTCTATCTGTATTCCTCCTCCAAATGTTACAGGCTCTTTGCATATGGGCCATGCGCTTAACAATACGATCCAAGATATTTTAGTTCGTTACCATCGTATGAACGGTTTTAATACCTTATGGCAACCGGGTACTGATCATGCGGGCATAGCGACACAAATGGTTGTGGAAAGAAATTTAGAAAAAGAAAATATTTTTCGTAAAGATTTATCTCGTGAAGAATTTATTGAGAAGGTTTGGGAATGGAAAGAGTACTCGGGCTCGACCATCATCAACCAGTTAAAAAGACTTGGTAGTTCTTGTGATTGGTCAAGAGAACGCTTTACAATGGATGAAGGCCTATCTGCGGCCGTTCGAAAAGTTTTTGTTTCTCTATATAAAGAGGGGTTAATTTATAAAGGACAATCGTTAGTAAATTGGGATACGAAATTTAAAACCGCTATTTCTGATTT
>JBJKYU010000021.1:0-10776 GCA_045560885.1 Alphaproteobacteria bacterium | reverse complement strand
AGTTGTAATTGTACTTTAATATTCTCCTTAACTCAGGCTGTTGCTTGTGCTGAGGCAGGTGCTTTTTTGATTTCCCCATTTGTTGGAAGAATTTTAGATTGGTTCAAATCGAATACTTCAAAAGATTACGACTCGTCTAATGATCCTGGCGTTGAAAGTGTAGAAAAAATTTATAATTACTTCAAAAAATTCAATTTTAAGACTGTGGTTATGGCTGCATCATTTCGTAACAAAGAGGAAATTATAAATTTAGCGGGTTGTGATAAATTAACGATTAGCCCAGTTCTTTTGGAGGAATTAAATCAAACCCCAGGTGATCTAGAGCCTAAATTAAATTCTCAAAATGCCTCTTCGGCTGAATTAACTAGAATTAATGTCAATGAGAGTTCATTTAGATGGCATCTAAATGAAAACCAGATGGCATCGTTCAAGTTAGCTGAGGGAATCAGACTCTTTAATAAAGATATGTTAAAGTTAAAGGATTTAATTCTAACTCAATTATAAATATTGCCAAAACCACACCAAAAATATAAAAAATAGATATGAAATTCAGAACCAATGTATCGGTCATTGACCAATATTCTTCAAGCAATATTTCCAAAATAGCTTTCTTTTTATTAGGTATCATTCTTTTATCTGTTTCCAGTAAAGTATCTATTCCTTTTTATCCTGTTCCAATGACCTTCCAAACCTTTGTTGTTTACTTCATTGCTGCATCAATGGGTATGATTGGTTTTTATTCTACTCTTAGTTATGTGATTTTAGGTTTAATGGGCCTTCCAATCTTTGCGGCAGGCGGCGGCATAGGTTATGTCATGTCACCAACTTTTGGCTTTTTATATGGGATGATTTTAGCCTCCCTTGCAATAGCATATTTTTCAAAAGACTTATTTAACAAAAAGATAATCAAAATTGCTCTGGCTGTTTTTGTAGGAGCCTTAATCACATTTGCATGCGGAATTATTCATCTAGCAGGTTTTATTGGTATTGAAAAAGCTGTAATGGCCGGTTTGATGCCATTTATATACAGTGAACTTTTAAAAATTGCCCTCGCAATTTTCGCTGTTTACTTACTAATAAAAAAAAATTAATCCGGAATAAAGTTTAGCACTAATCCATTATTACAGTAACGCAGACCTGTGGGTTCTGGCCCGTCTTTAAATACGTGCCCATGATGTCCGCCACATCGTGAACAATGGTACTCTTTCCGAGGAATCACAATTTTAAAATCAGTTTTAAATTCTAAAGCATCAGGAAGGTAATCGAAAAATGATGGCCAACCTGTTCCACTATCAAATTTCATATTTGAATGAAAAAGAGGCTGTTCACATCCCACGCAGTGGTAAACACCTTTTCTTTTTTCATCATTGAGAACACTGGTTCCGGGTCTCTCCGTTCCCTGTTTTCTTAAAATATAATATTCTTCTTCGCTCAAACGTGCTTGCCACTCTGCATCAGATAATTCTAGTTTTTCTATAGACATTAAAGGTTTTACTCCTGCAAATATACTTCCTAATGAAAGGATAATAAAAGATCTACGGTTTAAATTGATCATACTAATTATTAATCTGATTATAACAATCTAAGTATAAAAAAATAAGATGAAATTAATTTTCTTAGTAATTTTTTTATTTTCTCAATCTCTTGTTTTTGGCGCCGGTTCTAGTAGTTCAGTTGATGCTAATGCTGAGTATTTAAAGGCAGAAAAGCTTGTTAAAACTTATAAGTTTGAAAAAGCTATCAAAGCTTTGAATAAATTACTTACTGAGACTCCTGATGGTTACACTAAAGCAGATATTTATAATTATTTAGGATACGCCTCAAGAAAACAACGAGCACCAAATTTTGAAAAAGCTGAGTCATATTACCTAAAAGCTCTAAAAATAGACCCCAATCATATAGGGGCCCTAGAGTATCTTGGTGAGCTTTATTATGAAACAGGCAGAGTTGAAAAGGCAAATGAATTACTCGAAAAACTTAAAATAGTAGCTGGTGAAAATAGTGAAGAATATATTGAACTTTTCGAAGTTATAAATAGTTAAAGTAGTAAATAAGCTAGTTTAAATATTATTTCTTTTTTGCTCTTCTTTTAGCACGACGTTTACGCGAACCAATTTTTCTGCGTCCACGGTGTTTTTTTGGATATCCCATAGCGAGGCACTATAGTGATTTTGGTTAAAAAAATAAACATATTTTTTTTATTACTTTCATATAATTTGAGTCAATGAAATCATTCTTTCTCATTCTGGTCGCCGGATTAATTCTCGCAGTCGGCAATGGTTTTCGAATGTCATTGGGAATTTATGTACCAGATTTATTAAGCTCCACAATTTTTGGAGCTTCGATGATTGGATTAACCTATGGAATTTTTAACTTGCTCTGGGGATGTATGTCTCCTATTGCCGGGGCTTTTGCTGAGCAAAAAGGTTATGTGAAAACTTTAATTGTAGGTTTTATTGGAATTTCACTTAGTTTTTATATTACTGCATCCGCAATAAATCCCCTTCATTTTCTTTTTGGCTTAGGTGTTGTTGGAGGTTTGTCTGCAGGCATTATTTCTGTTCCTGTTATTATTGGGGGAGTTTCTAAATATTTTGAAGATGATAAAACAAGAAGTACGGTAACTGGAATTTTAATGTCCCTAGCTGCCTCAGGGATGTTTATCTTTACACCTATACATCAATTTTTAGTTTCTGCTTTTCAGTGGAGCCTATCATTTCAAATTGTTTCTGTTTTCTTTTTATTTTTTATTCCAATGTCTTTTATTTTTCTAATTCCAAAACCAAATTACAAAAATAAACAAGAATTCTCTCCAAGAAAAATCTCAGATGTAATTAAGGAAGCCTTTCAAGATAAAAGTTATGTGTATTTAATCTTAGGTTTTTTTGTATGTGGACTTCATGTTGCTCTAATATCTAATTATCTTCCTGTTTTTGCTAAAATTAAAGGATTAGAAACTACTATTGCTGCAACCGGTTTAACATTAGTAGGAATTTTTAATATGATGGGCACACTAATTTCGGGTCGTGTTTCTGGTATTATCAAAAAAAAATATGTTCTATCTTTTATCTATTTTACAAGAAGCATTGTAATTTTTTTACTTTTAATTCTTCCTACAAATAATTTCATCATAATTGCTTTTAGTTGTCTTATTGGATTGCTCTGGCTTTCTACTGTTCCACCCACATCTGGTATTGTTGCTAATCGTTTTGGTACCCGATATCTCTCAACTTTATTTGGTATTGTTATGGTCTCTCATCAATTCGGAGCTTTTGTGGGATCTTATGTGGGAGGTTTGGTTATCGATATTTATGGTTCATTGGATTTGGCTTGGATTATGGCCATTATAATCTCTCTGTTTTCTGCTGTTATTCATTTTCCTATAATTGAAAAAGAAAAATCAGAAGAAGTCTTTGCTTAAATATAAGATCAATCCTTTTTTTGTACTAATTTTAGGGGCCTTGGGAATAGCTTTTTCTCCAATTTTTGTAAGGCTTTCAGATGTTGATCCTATCATGACAGCCTTTTACAGGATTATTTTAAGTTTCCCTTTTTATTTTTTATGTGCGTCTACAGGGATAATGGAGAAAATTAGATTTCCTGAAATTAAAAATTATTATTTAGTATTTTTTTTTTCAGGATTATTTTTTGCATTAGATTTGATTTGCTGGCACTGGTCCATTAAACTGACAACTGTATCGAAGTCTACTTTCCTATCTAATATGGCACCAGTAGTGGTAATTTTATTCTCTTATTTCTTTTTAAAAGAAAAATTTACAAAGTTTTTTTATCTAGCCGCTGGCTTATCTCTTGGTGGAATGACTCTCCTTTTAGGTGAAAGTTTCCAGTTTAATAAAGAACAATTTTTAGGAGACTTATTAGGCGTTCTAACGGCTGTTTGGTATGGATGTTATATAATTACAATTAGTCAATTAAGAAAAAAATATAACACTATATCTATTATGGTTATTTCGGGTGCCGTAACTTCAGTATTCCTAATATTTATATCACTTTTTTTTGAACAACAATTAATTCCGCAAACAATTACTTCAATTATTTCCTTATTTTTATTAGCTTTTGTTTCTCAATTTTTAGGTCAAGCCCTAATTACTTATTCATTAGCTTATCTGCCAGCTTCAACTTCATCCCTAACGTTGTTAATACAGCCTATAGCGGCAACTATTCTTGGTTATTTGTTTTTCCAAGAAAAACTCAATTTTATTCAATTTTTTGGATGCGTACTAATTCTAATTGGAATCTACATTGCTCGAGCAAAGAACAAATAATTCACCTAAAGTTGTTGTTGGGGGATTAATCTATCAAAATGAGAAAATTCTTATTTGTCAAAGAAAAGAAGAGGGAGACCATCCCTTAAAATGGGAGTTTCCGGGAGGAAAGTTAAAAGACAGTGAAAATAATAAAGAGGCTTTAAAAAGAGAATTAAAAGAAGAATTGAGTATAGAAGTCAATGAAATGATTTTTTTTGATGAATATTTGTATGAATACAAGAAATTATCAAAAAATTTGAAACTTGTTTTTTTTCAAATTTTTCAGTTTGAGGGTGAAATACTAAACAAAGTTCATCAACAATTGAAATGGATTGATATTTCAAAATTAGGTGATTATGATTTCTTAGAAGGCGACCTGAAAATAATTAATAAAGTAATGAATAATGACCCTAATATTTAAGGATTTAAAACACGATAATTACGAAAGAGTTCTTTTGGCTCAAGAAGAGTTAACAGGTTTTCATTCCATTACCGCTATTCACAATACTAAAAGAGGACCTGCACTAGGGGGCTGTAGATATTTTGCTTATCAATCCGATGAAGATCAGTTATCTGATGTTTTGAAGCTTTCCAAAGCCATGACGTATAAAAACTCATTAGCAAATTTAGATTTTGGTGGAGGAAAGGCGACTGTGAACGCTAAGGTTGCCAAAAATCAATTTTATGAATTATTTGCTCAAGTTTTAAAAACTTTAGATGGCACCTATATCACAGCTGGAGATATTGGAATGTTAGATGAGGACCTCATAGAGTTAAAGAAACTCTCACCACATGTGTGTAGTACAAAAGGATCAGATTCGGGCCTAAGCACTGCTTTTGGTGTTTTTAATGCAATGATTGGCTATCAAGAATTTCAAAATCAGCAAAGCAATTTAGAAAATAAGAAAATATTGATTAAAGGATATGGAAAGGTAGGAGCGCGACTAGCACAATTTTGTAAAAATTCTGGTGCTATCGTTGAGGTTATAGATTTCGAATCCAAGAAAGATTTAATTGAACGAGATGGTTTTGTTTATATAAAACGATATCAAGACACTAATTTTAATCAAATTGATATTTTTTCTCCTTGTGCAACTGGAGGAGATTTAAATCAAGAATTTTTAGATTTTAGTAAAATTAAAAAAGTAAATTGTGTTTTAGGTGCTGCAAATAATCAATTAGCTGATAATAATATCGAACAAAAATTATTTAATGAGGGCATAACATACTGTCCTGATTACTGTGTGAATGCAGGAGGAGTGATAATCCTTGCACTTCGATCCAGTATTAAAGAAGACATGGAGTATGATGAACCTGAGGCAAATAAAAAGCTAACTGGTATCAAAGATCAGTTAAAGAATATTTTACTTTTATCTCAGAATAAAAGCCAATTAAGCACTATTTCATCAAATGAGCTTGCCGAACAAGGGTTTCAATAATTGAATTACTTCCAACTATTTACCAGACCTGACCAAGTGGAGAGAATGACTTTTTTGGGCTACTGGACATTGTCCTTAATTATATGGTCCTTCATGATGAATATTAGTCTTATTATAGTGATTATATTTGCTATTCTTGGATACCATCTAGTATGTAAACCATTAGCCTTTCTTCTGCATAAATCAAAAAAAATAATTGTAAACAGATTGTTTAATGGCCTTGATATCTTTGAGGCTTACTATGCAGGATTAGAGCCTGGTAGGATTGTGAGAATATCATTAAAACTGGCATATTTCCTAATCACTCTGTTTGTTGCCAAGCTTTTCATGGAAGCTTATTTAGCTTTTATTAATTAAGCTCTCTATAGAAAACAATTATTCTAAAAATTATGGTTATTAGACATAAAAGTACGAAAATTGAGGCTAGATAAATATACAAACTTGGAAAAAGAAGGCACAAAAACATAAATATTATTGTCTCAGTTCCTTCTACCAACCCAACAGCGTAATGAAAGCCCTTAGGTATTTCCTCATTAAAGTCTTGGTTAGTCAATGATGGCAGTATTGCGGCCTTCGCTAAAAAAGTACTTCCTGTTCCGATATAACAAAACAATAAAATCATTGATAGAAAGGTATTATTTTGTTCAGTAATTCCAAACGAAAGAACAAAACCTCCATAAATTAAAAAGTCTAAAACGATATCTAAGTATCCCCCCAAAGGAGTGGGGGTTTGTAATCTGGCCATTACACCATCTAGGCCATCCGAGAGTCGATTAAAAAATAAAAAAATTATAGCTATTAAATATTGATCAATAATTATGGACAGGCACATTAATACTCCAAAACTAAAACCTATTAAGGTCATGTGATTAGGCGAAATGAATTTTAAAAATAGTTTAGCAATATATTGTAAGGGTTTTTGAGTATATTTTTGGATTTGACGATCAAACATCTGGGCTAGGGATATTTAAGTAATATACTATAATAATCAAATGACCCAAGAAATACCTTTTACAATTGCTTTTTTAGCGGGCGTCTTTAGTTTCTTGTCTCCTTGTGTTTTACCTATCGTTCCAGGATTTATATCTTACATAGTCGGCAAATCTTTTAGGGATTTACAGAATAATTCTAAAAGAGATAATTTGAAACTACTCCCTCTAATACTTTTATTTATATTTGGTTTTTCTATTGTGTTCATAATTATGGGAGCCTCTATAGATTTTTTAAGTGATTTTTTTTATGACTTAAAAAAAGAAATGAATATTTTTTCAGGAATTTTGATTATTTTTCTAGGCTTATTTTTTTTAGGAATTTTAAAGGTTCCTTTTTTGGATTTAGAAAGAAAACTAAATTTTGATAAGTTACAAAATATTTCATTTTTTCCTTTATTAATTGGCATGGCTTTTGCCTTTGGATGGAGCCCTTGTATTGGGCCCATTTTGGGATCGGTTTTAGCCATCGCCATAAACGATAGCGTTAATGGAACTTTACTTTTAGCCATTTACTCTATCGGCCTAGGCCTTCCTTTTTTAATTGTTGGCCTGACGATGGGTAAATTAATAATTTTATCTAAAAATTTAGCTAGGTTTTCTCGACATTTTCAGATTTTGACAGGTTTAATTTTATTGGTAACTGGTATCTTAATATTAAATGGAACTATCCAATCACTTGGCTTCCAGCTCAACTCAATACTTCCCTCACTTGAAATGCTCTTAATTTAGTGATTAATAAAAACAAAATATTTCTAGGAATTTTTTTATTTATTATTTTTTTATTTTGGTTGATTTATTTTCTTAATAGAGATTTTTTTGAACTAAAAACTTTATTTATTTATTTGGAGATCATTCAAGATTATATTTCTAAAAATTTTTTTACTTCTTTTTTACTCTTTACTTTATCTTATTGTTTTTTAATTATTTGCAATTTCCCAGTTGCCTCTCTTTTATCTTTAATAGGGGGTTTTTTATATGGAACTTGGGTTGGGGGAATAGGCATTATTATTGGAGGTACAATAGGATCATTTTTTGTATTTCTAATCGCTAAATCATTTTTTTATGATTATGTTTCCAAAAAATTACTGAATAAATATAAATTCATAAATAATTATTTTCAAAATAATGATTTAGAATTAATGTTTTTAATAAGGCTCATACCAGGTATTCCTTTTTTTGCTCAGAATTTAATTCTAGCAGGACTTGGTGCTAAAAGATCTAAGTTTTTCTTCACTACCCTTCTTGGTCTTTCTCCATGGGCTATCATCTTTGCAAGCATAGGGCGGGGATTAGAAGAAATTTTTATTGAAAATCAAGATCTAAGTTTTGCTCTCATTGCTAAACCAGATTATTTAATTCCAATAAGTATAATTGCTTTTTTAGTAGTAGTTATTTTGATTTTTAAAAAAAAATATTTACCTATTCAAAAAAATAAAAATTAAAATTTTATTCTAATAAATTATTTTTTGCTTAATCCATAATAAGAAACTAGATAAAAAGAAAAATAAGATAAATAAAGAAAGATATTTTTAACGCTAGTTTGAATGGATAAAATAACTAGCAGCAAAGGACTAAGCCAAAAAAAAGCCATTATAAGCGAAGCTAAATTATTTCTAAATTTCTTATCACCATTTAATTTTTTATAGATTAGTTGGTGTATATGAAGATTATCTGGTGCCATAGGTGAAAACTTTTTAAGAGATTTCCTAATAATTGAAAAGATGATTTCAGTGATGGGATATGCTAAGACGAGCAATGCCAACAGAGTAGGAGCCTCAGCATTCCTCTCAAAAAGCATAATTATTGTTGATCCTGATAAGAAGGCATAAAGGTATGAACCACTGTCTCCAAGAAAAAGTTTACCGAAAGGAAAATTGAGAACCAAAAAAAATAATGATAATAAAATTAAAAACATACTCCAATTTTTGATTTCTTCATCTTGATATAGGTCTGCAAGGAAATAAATGCTTATGAAAATAGTAATAAAATTAAATGACGAAAGTCCATTAAGGCCATCTATAAAATTAAAACCGTTCATGATCATGATTAAACTTAAGATATATAAGCTATAAAAAATAATAATGTTTTGTCTGTCGATGAAAATGGAAGAAATTTTAATATTTGGTAAATCAGCAAAGAACACATATATTGTGCTCACAAAAAATAATATAGCTAACCTTAATTTGGGTGAAAGAAAATGTTTTATATCCTCTAAAACTGTTAAAAAAATAATGACTGAACTACAAATTATAATTAAATAAAAAGACATAGATTTAAATTCATCATTGATTAGATAAATTATTATTAAAGGTAGAAATAAAAATAGACTCCCTATTCTCAAAATTTCTCCATCATGTATTTTTTGAATACCTTGGTATTGATTAAAAAATTTTTTTAAATTTAATTTTTCAATTGAAAGTAATAATAGTAATTGGATACAACCAATACTAAATATTTTCATATAAAAATTGAACTCCAGCATTTTTTAAACTTAGATCTTACTAATTGATCACATTTATCCAATGCTCTTTTTTAGAAATGAAATTTCCTATTAGGATTGGCCTTCTCTGATAGAGGTTTAAAAAGTCATCCTCAAAGCTATCTTTTTTATTTTCTTGAATAACCATTAACAATGGACCACTAGTTTGAGGATCGTAAAGAATATCTAAATAAGGATTATTTTCCTTGCTATTGATATATTGAGATACGGATTGATAGTTACTTTTATAACCGGTACTTTGAAATTTTTTTAAAACCTCCAAATTAGGATTAATTAATAATTTTTCATCAAGATGAATATTAGCAGTTAATCCTGAAGACTCACATATGTCACTTAAATGTGATGCGAGTCCAAACCCACTAATATCAGTCATCGACTTTGTTTGATGTTTTTTAGCTATCTCTGAAGCATCTTTATTACTCAATTTCATACTAGACAAAACCTGATTAAAATCTTGAGAGTCCATAAGATTACTGTTTTTGAAATAAGCAGCCATGAGATACCCAACCCCTAAAGGTTTTGATAAATAAATTAAATTATTTTCTCTAGCTAAAGTTTTTTTTGACTCAAACTCATAAGTACCGTTCATATTAATTGTAATTCCTGGCTCGAAAGTTTGATAACTATGTCCTGAGATTATTGAGGCGTTATCATTTTTGGAAAGATGTTCAATACCTTTCATAAAAGATTTTAAATAAAATATTTCAGTGTTACCATCTCCGAATGGCACCCCCACTGAGATATTTAAAGAGTGAACACTTCCTCCCGCTGCAATAATATCATTTTGTGAGTGTAAATAGCTTATGATGCCAAAATCAAAAGGATCAATAGAATTAAAGAGTTTGATATGATCAACAGTTTGTAAGATTTGATTATTAGAAAACTTTACAATACTAGAGTCAGCTAATTCATAATTATCAGAATTTTCTGACAGGTAGTCTATCAGTGTTGCTTTGGAGATCTTCGAACCACAGCCTTGACAATACATTTCTTGATTTTTAATTTTAAAGTTTTCTGAAACTATCTTTTTTTTCATATCCAGTTTATCTGGAAAAGAAAATTTTTTTATAAAAGATTTATCAATCCATTTTTTTAGAGTCCAACACCACTGACTATGAAATGACAAATGAAAATAGTTCAGTAAAGCTTTATTTGGGTAGGTGCCAATAATGTAAAGCCAATTTTTTTGTGGTCGAAATTTCTTGAGTTTTTTACCCTGAATTTTTAAAAAAATATTTTCTTTTAAAATCTGCCCTTGTCGAACAGCCATAACACCAGATTTAGGTCTTCGAATGTCTTGAATGCTTGCTACATCACCTGCAGCAAATATATTTTCATCGTTAATACTTTGAAGATTTGATTTAATTCCAATAAATCCATCATTTTTTTCAAGAGAGCTATTTTGTATCCATTCAGGAATTTGCACTCCGGTTGATATTAAGTTGAGATCTGATGGGAAAGTTTCACCATTTGAAAGTAATAACTCATTTTTTTTTATCTCTACAACATCGCTTTCTTTTAGGGAAATATTCATGTTTTCTGATATCTTTTTTAATTCATTAATAGTTTTGGTGTTT
>JBJKYU010000020.1:0-10815 GCA_045560885.1 Alphaproteobacteria bacterium | reverse complement strand
AGGTGCTTATCAACACCGTCAACTTCAAACATTATCGTTCCTGGTTTCACTCTACAAACCCATCTATCTATTGATCCTTTTCCCTTACCCATTCTAACTTCAGCTGGCTTAGCTGTGACTGGGACATCAGGAAATACTCTTATCCATAGACGGCCTGCTCTTTTTAAAAATCTTGTGATAGCTCTTCTTGAAGCTTCTATTTGTCTAGCTGTAACCCTTTCAGCATCTAGGGATTTTAATCCATAATAGCCAAAAGTTAATTCGTAGTTACCTTTAGCATTTCCGTGGATTCTACCTTTATGCTGTTTTCTGTATTTTGTATTTTTTGGTAAAAGCATTATGAACTCACCTTTTCATTAGAGCTGATATTTTTTTGTATTTTTTACTTTCGCCTTTAAATAACCAAACTTTGATACCAATAATTCCATAAGTAGTCAAAGCACGAGCGGTTGCATAATCAATATCTGCTCTTAAGGTATGAAGTGGAACGCTTCCTTCACTAAATTTTTCAGATCTAGCTATCTCTGCTCCACCTAATCTTCCGCCACATACTATTTTAATTCCCTTTGCTCCTAATTTTATTGCAGACATGCCAGATTTTTTCATAGCTTTTCTAAAGGCAATTCGCTTTTCCAACTGTCTTGCGATAGAGTCTGCAACCAAAGATGCGTCAGTTTCAGGTTTTTTAATCTCTTTAATATCAAGTGATATATTCTTATCTGATAGCTTTGATAAGCTATTTCTTAGTTTTTCAATATCTGCACCCTTTTTTCCAATTAGAACACCAGGCTTAGATGTATGAATAATAATTTTAAGGTTTGCGGCAGCTCTTTCAATTATGACTGAGCTTATGCCTGCACTCGCATAATTCTTTTCGATATAGCTACGAATGTTATGATCTTCCTTAAGAAAATTAGAATAATCTTTTTTTTCAAACCAAGTTGATTGCCAATACTTGTTTATTCCTACTCTTAATGAGGTAGGATTTACTTTTTGTCCCATTATACCCTCTCCTCTAAAACTAGAGTTAGCCTTGAAAAAGGTTTGATGATTTGGAATGCTCTTCCTTTACTCATCGGTCTAAATCTTTTCATTCTTAGGCTTTTCCCGACATAAGCCTCTTTAACAACTAGTTTATCAATATCTAAATTATTATTGTTTTCAGCGTTCGCTACAGCTGAATTGAGAGTCTTTAAAACTTCTTTACTTACTCTTTTATTGGAGAATTTTAAAATGTTTACAGCAGCATTAATGTCTTTTTTTCTAATATCTTTAATTATTAGATTTAATTTTTGCGAACTAGTTCTGATCATTTTATTTATAGCTTTGACTTCTTTTGACATTATTTTTTACCTTGAACTGCTTTCTTATCACCAGAGTGACCTTTAAATACTCGAGTTGGTGAAAATTCTCCTAATTTATGGCCAACCATATCCTCTGTAACGAATACTGGAATAAAGGATTTGCCATTATATACAGAGAGTGTAACGCCAACAAAATCTGGAATAATAGTAGATCTTCTTGACCATGTTTTAATTGGAGATTTAGAATTTTCTTCTTTTGATTTTTTTACTTTTTTATAAAGAGTTATATCAAAGTAAGGACCCTTCCAGACAGATCTTGCCATTATTTCTTAGCCCTTCTTGAAATTATCATTTTAGATGTAAATTTAATTTTTCTGGTCTTTTTACCTTTAGTTTTCATACCCCAAGGAGTAGATGGGTGTCTTCCGCCTGATGTTCTACCTTCACCACCACCATGTGGGTGATCTACAGGGTTCATTACAACACCTCTTACAGTTGGTCTAATTCCTAAGTGTCTCTTAATTCCTGCTTTACCAATTTTTTTATTTTTATTATCTTGATTGGATACCACACCTACAGTTGCCATACACTCTCCGTGAACAAGGCGTGTTTCCCTCGAAGATAACTTAATCATAATGTATTTATCTTGAACGCCAAGAACCTGAGCGAAAGAACCAGCAGATCTGCATAATTTACCACCTGCCCCAGGCTTTAATTCAATATTATGAATTGATGTACCAGTTGGAATATTTTTAATCTTCATAGCATTACCAGAACTGATCTCAGTCTTAGAAGATGAGATAACTTTATCACCGGATTTAATGTCAGATGGTGCAATGATGTATTCTTTTAAATCTTGGTAGTCAACAAGTGCTATGAAAGCGCTTCGATTAGGGTCATATTCAATTCTTTCAACTGTACCAATTTTATCAAAAGTATTTCTTTTAAAATTAATAATTCTGTATTTCTTTTTATGGCCACCAGATCTGTGTCTAATTGTAATTTTTCCTGAATTATTTCTTCCAGAATTAGGTTGTAATTCTTCTAAAAGATTTTTTTCTGGTCTGCCTTTAAATAAAACAGATTTATCTATTTTGACTGTCTTTCTAAAGAAGGAGTGGTTGGTTTATATGTAATTAGACCCATATTTTCTATTTTACCTTTCCGCTCATATCAATAGTGTTACCTTCCTTAAGAGTAACAATAATTCTTTTTTGCTCTGATCGTGTACCTCTTTGACCTTTGAAAACTTTTGGCTTGCTTTTGACGATAACACTATTTAGCTTTTCTACCTTAACTTTATAGACATCTTCTATAGTAGCTTTGATCTCAGATTTGTTTGCTGCTTTTGTAACTTCAAATACATATTTATTAAACTGTCCGTTTGCAGTTGATTTTTCTGTAATGACGGGCTTTTTTACAAGATTTAAATCCATTATATGTTTTTCCCAATATATGTCTCATAAAGAGATGATTTATTTGAAAAAATAAGCATGTCAGATTTTAAAGAAGAATGTATTGAATAATTTTTATCTGAGTGAAAAGAAATATTCTTATAATTTTGAAATTTTGATACGATATTATTTTCATTAGTATTTTTAAGAACAACCATAATTTTTTTATTAGTATTTTTATTTAAGATATCTTTAACAGCATTCTCGTCTAACTTAGTTTCGTCGATAGAGTAAAGTGAATTGTTGTTACTTTTGATTGAAATTGAGGAGATTAAAGCAAGATTTTTTACTTTTTTATTAACTTTAAATGCAACTAAATGAAATTTAGGACCAAAGGCTTTACCACCACCTCTTCTTTGTGTGGTTTTTTTATTACCTGCTCTAGCGTTACCAGTGCCCTTTTGTTTAAATAGCTTTTTACCTGAGCCAGTAACTTCTGATCTATCAAGGCTATGATTGTTGCCTTGTTTATGAGAATAAGTTTTTTGTACTGAAAGATGTAATGATTTATCAGAAATATTAGCGTTTTTAAGAGTGATTTGTTCGATCATTATTTATATACCCTTACAACTGATTTATTTTTCCCTGGCACAGAGCCTTTTAGGAGAATTAATTTTTTATCAGTATCTACTAATAAAACTTCAAGATTTTTTGTTGTTGTAACCTCATCACCAAGGTGTCCAGCCATTTTTTTTCCTTTAAAAACTTTACCTGGGTTTTGATTTTGACCGGTAGATCCATGGGCTCTATGTGAAATAGAGACACCGTGTGAAGCCCTCATGCCACTAAAGTTATGACGTTTCATAGCTCCAGCAAAACCTTTGCCAATTGACTTTGATTGAACACAAACTTTATCACCTACATTAAATTTTGGAAATACATCACTTCCTACTTCCAAAAGATCTTCAGGAGAGTTTATTCTTTCTTCTTTAATAACTCTTTTCGGTTCAATATTTTTTTTGTTGAAATCTTTTAGTTGAGGTTTGTTCAATTTTTTTGGTTTTAGAAAACCTAGAATATTCGCTGTATAACCATCTTTATCTTCTGTTCTATTACCAACAACTGTACATGTGTTGTAATCTAAAACAGTAGCACAGACTCTTTTGCCTTCTTCACTAATAAATGATGTTTGGCCTATTTTTGTACTAATAATCATGATTATTTATTTTTTTATTTTAATATCTACGTTCACACCTGATGCTAGGTCTAATTTCATTAAGGCATCCACTGTTTGAGGAGTGGGTTCAATAATATCCATCATTCTAATGTGAGTTCTTAATTCAAATTGCTCTCTACTTTTTTTATCAACGTGAGGAGATTTATTAACAGTAACTCTTTCAATTCTTGAAGGCATTGGAATGGGTCCAATAACTTTAGCGCCTGTTCTTTTCGCTGTTTGTAAAATATCAATAGAGCTTCTATCTAATATATTGTGATCAAAAGATTTAAGTCTAATTCTAATATTTTGATTAATCATGGTTTATGCTAACTTTGACTTTATTTCTTCCTCAACATTTGACGGAACTACATCATAATGTGAGAATAACATTGTATAACTTGCTCTTCCTTGACTCATGGAGCGTAGATTATTAACATAACCAAACATATTAGCAAGAGGAACAACTGAAGAAACTACCTTAGCATTTCCTCTATCTTCCATTTTTTCAATTTGCCCTCTTCTAGAGTTGAGGTCACCTATAATATCTCCCATATAATCTTCAGGTGTTACAACTTCTACTTTCATCATAGGTTCTAATAATTTAGGACCAGCTTTAGCTACAGCATCTCTAAAAGCAGCTCTTGAAGCAATTTCAAAAGCTAAGACTGATGAGTCAACATCGTGATATGCACCATCATAGACTTCAGCTTCGAAATCGATAACGTTATATCCTGCTATTACTCCATTTTGAGCAGCGCTATTTATACCCTTTTCAACTCCGGGAATGTACTCTTTTGGAATATTTCCACCAACAACTGTGTTATTGAATTTAATTCCAGAGTTCCTCTCGAGAGGTTTAAATTTCATTTTAACTCTAGCAAATTGACCAGCACCACCTGATTGCTTTTTGTGAGTGTAGTCAACTTCGACATCTTTAGTAATGGTTTCTCTATATGCTACTTGTGGAGCGCCCACATCAGCTTCGACCTTGAATTCTCTTTTCATTCTATCAACAAGGATTTCCAGATGTAACTCACCCATTCCTTTAATAATCGTTTGACCAGACTCTTCATCAGAAGTAACTCTAAAGCTAGGATCTTTCTTGCGCCAATCTTCCAAGAGCTTGACCCATTTTTTCATAATCAGCTTTAGTTTTTGGCTCAACAGCGACTTCAATAACAGGATCTGGGAATTCCATTTTTTCTAAAATAACTGGCTTAGATGGCTCACATAGCGTGTCTCCAGTAGTCACATTTTTCATTCCAACCAAAGCAACAATATCACCTGCTTTTGCTTCTTTTATTTCTTCTCTAGTATTTGAATGCATCAATAACATTCTACCAATTCTTTCTTTTTGGTTTTTAGATGAATTTAAAATAGTAGAACCGGAACTTAAATTACCACAGTAAAGTCTGCAGAAAGTTATCTGGCCAACAAAAGGATCTGCGGCAACTTTAAAAGCTAAAGCTGCGAATGGCTCTTCGGGAGTATTTGGAATATGAATTTTTTCGTCAGATCCTTCTTTTACACCCTCCACGAAACCAATATCTTCAGGAGATGGTAGGTAATCAACGACAGCATCTAGTAAAGGTTGAACACCTTTATTTTTAAAAGCTGTTCCACAAAGAACAGGAACAAATTTAAATTCGATGGTGCCTTTTCTGATACACTTTTTTAAAGTCTCAACTGAGATCTCATTGCCTTCTAAATAATCTTCCATGGCCTGATCATCTGCTTCTACAGCCATTTCAATTAACTCTTCTCTTTTTATCTTTGCTTCTTCAAGTAGATCATCACTGATGTCAACTACATCAAATTTTGCACCTAAGCTATCATCTTGCCAAATGATTGATTTAAAATTAACAAGATCAACAACACCTTTGAAATCAGCTTCTTTACCAATTGCCATTTGAAGAACTAAAGGATTTGCGCCCAATCTATCCTTAATAGATTGTATATTCATCTCAAAATCAGCACCTAATCTGTCCATTTTATTACAGAAGCAAATTCTTGGAACTTTATAGCGATCAGCTTGTCTCCATACAGTCTCAGACTGAGGCTCAACACCAGCCACACCATCAAAACATGCTACAGCACCATCTAATACTCTAAGTGATCTTTCTACTTCGATTGTAAAATCTACGTGACCGGGTGTATCAATAATATTAATTCTATGATCATTCCAAAAACAAGTAGTTGCCGCTGAGGTAATAGTAATACCTCTTTCTTGTTCTTGTTCCATCCAATCCATTGTTGCAGCGCCATCATGCACTTCACCAATTTTATGAGATTTTCCAGTATAATATAAAATTCTCTCTGTGGTTGTAGTTTTACCGGCATCAATATGTGCCATAATTCCAATATTTCTATATTTACTTAAATCCATTTATTACCACCTATAATGTGCAAAAGCTCTGTTAGCTTCGGCCATCTTATGTACTTCGTCTTTTTTCTTTACAGAGTTCCCTTTATTTTCAAAGGCATCAATTAACTCATTTGCGAGTCTCTCTCTTTGAGTTTTTTCGTTTCTTTTTTTGGAATTTGAAAGAATCCATTTGAAAGCTAAAGCTTGAGCTCTTGAGCTTCTCACTTCCATCGGTACTTGGTATGTAGCTCCGCCCACTCTTCTAGATTTAACTTCAACAGAAGGTTTAACGTTGTTGATTGATTTTTGAAAATAATCTAAAGGATCTTCACTTTGGTTTTGTGCTTGAATAATATCAAGTGCACCATAAACGATTTTTTGTGCAACAGTTTTTTTACCACCAACCATTACTTCATTAATAAATTTGTTTAATACTATACTGTTATAAATAGGATCAGGTAATATCTGTCTCTTCTCTGCTGCTCTTCTTCTCGACATGTTTTAAATTTTAGCTCTTTGGCCTTTTGGCTCCGTACTTTGATCTTCTTTGGCGTCTTTTTTCTAAGCCTTGGGTATCAAGAGTTCCTCTTATTATATGATAACGCACACCAGGTAAGTCTTTAACTCTGCCTCCTCTAATTAAAACAACAGAGTGTTCTTGCAGATTATGACCTTCACCAGGAATATATGCTGTAACTTCTAGGCCGTTAGTTAATTTAACTCTTGCAACTTTTCTAAGTGCTGAGTTAGGTTTTT
Source organism: Alphaproteobacteria bacterium (assembly GCA_045560885.1). GTDB lineage: Bacteria > Pseudomonadota > Alphaproteobacteria > HIMB59 > HIMB59 > HIMB59. Next base: position 3,777 of record JBJKYU010000020.1, on the reverse strand, counting down.
TTGGTGTTGTTGTGTAAACTCTAAGACATACGCCTCTCTTTTGAGGGCTAGCTTTAAGTGCGGGCACCTTATTTCTCTTAGAGACTTTTTCTCTAGATTTTCTAACTAATTGATTTATGGTCGGCATAGTTCGCAGAATATATTTATAGTATTCATTATAGTCAACATTTAATTACTATTTTCTATTTGTTTTAGAATTGAATTATCCCTTATTTTAGCTTCTTTTCTAAGAGCTCTGATAACATTTCCTGTACCAGCAGGAATCAACTTACCAACAATCACATTTTCTTTAAGGCCTGTAAGTTTATCTACTTTTCCATTAATTGCTGCCTCAGTAAGAACTCTAGTAGTTTCTTGGAAAGAAGCCGCTGAAATAAATGAATTAGTTTGTAGACTGGCTTTAGTAATACCTAAAATCATCATTTTAAACTTAGCCTCATTTTTACCCGCTTCTTTTAGTTCTATATTTTTTTGTTGAACATCTGTTTTGTCTAAAACATCACCAACTGGGAATTCACTATCACCGGAGTCAATGATCTCAACTTTTTGAAGCATTTGTTTGGTAATACATTCAATGTGCTTATCATCAATTATAACACCTTGTAACCTATAGACTTTCTGAACTTCTCTTACCATATATTCAGCTAAAGCCTCAATACCAAGGATGTTTAAAATATCTGACGGAGCCGGTGTCCCATCAACAATCATATCTCCTTTGTTAACCTTGTCGCCCTCATTGAAATAAATGTAAGTTCCTTTTGGAATTAGGTATTCAATCGGATCACCTTCTTCTGGGTTGATGATTATTCTTCTTTTGCTTTTAATATCTTTACCAAATTCAATGACACCAGAAACTTCAGCTAAGACCGCAGGATTTTTTGGCTTTCTTGATTCAAAAATATCTGCAACTCTAGGAAGACCGCCAGTAATATCTTTTGTTTTAGAAGAAGCTCTTGGTATTCTAGCTATGATATCACCTGCTTTAACTTCTTTACCTTTTTCAATATTTAGAACTATTCCCACACTTAAATCATAGGATGAATTATTCGACCCTTTTGATTTTATAGGATTACCTTTGTTATCAGTGATAACAAGTTGAGGCTTCAGATCTTGTTTACCTTGGAAGCTCTTCCAGTCAATTATTACTTTTGATGAAATACCAGTGGTTTCATCAAATTTTTCAATAAATGATACACCTTCGACAAGATCACTAAAGTCTAAAGTGCCTGACTCTTCTGCCACAATAGGTACTGTGTAAGGATCCCATTCAAGCAATAAGTCATTCAACTTCACTTCTGCTTTATCTTTTACTAAAAGAGTGGAGCCGTACGGAGCTCTGAATGTAGAAACTAATTTGTTATTTAAATCATAAATCTCAAGTTCGGTAGTTCTATTAATAATGATTTCGCTACCAGCTTGATTGACCACAGATCTTAAGTTTTGAATTTTTATCTTACCGTCACTTGGAGATTCAAAATTAGATTTTTCTGCTGAAGAACTCGCTACACCACCTACGTGGAAAGTTCTCATAGTTAATTGAGTGCCGGGTTCACCAATTGACTGAGCTGCAATAATACCAACAGCTTCTCCTGTATTTACAGGTACACCTTTTGCTAGATCCCTGCCATAAGCTTTTGCACAAATTCCATTTATACAACCACAAGTAATTGGAGATTTAATTCTAACAGATGTAATATTTTCTTTTTCAATAGTTTCTATTTCATCATGGGAAATATAATCACCATTTTTCATAATAACTTTTCCTTCGGATGTTTTTAAATCATCAGCTAGGTATCTACCAAAAACTCTATCTTTTAGTGGAATTGCAACCTCACCAGACTCATACACCGTGTCAACTGTAAGTCCATTGGAACAAGAGCAATCTTTTTGAGTAATGGTTAAGTCTTGGGCTACATCAACAAGTCTTCTGGTTAAATAACCAGAACTAGCAGTCTTTAGGGCCGTATCGGCAAGACCCTTTCTCGCTCCATGGGTAGAATTAAAATACTCCAGAACGGTTAGACCATCTTTAAAATTGGAGGTGATTGGGTTTTCAATAATTTCACCTGAAGGTCTAGCCATCAAGCCTCTCATTCCTGCGAGCTGCTTGAGCTGAGCTTCTGAGCCTCTAGCGCCCGAGTGGGCCATAATATAAACTGAGTTAATTTGATTATCTTTTGATGTAGAGACTGTTTTCATCATTGCCTTAGCAACTTTATCTGTACAAGTTGACCAGAGACCGACTACTTTATTGTATTTTTCTCTTTCTGTAATTAAACCTTCTTGATATTGCGCTTCTAAGCTATTTACTTGTTTTTGGGTTTCTTGAATTAAGGAATTCTTTTCCTCGGGAATAACAAGATCATCTTTTCCGAAAGAAATACCAGCTTTAGCTGCATATTTGAAACCTACATTCATTATTTGATCTACAAATATACAGGTGGCTTTTTGACCTGTGAATCTATAAACATTATCCAATAAATTGCTTATATCTTTTTTTGTTAAAATCTTATTTACACAATCAAAGGGCAAATTCTCAGATTGAGGAACTGTTTTAAATAAAATAACTCTGCCAGGTGAGGTTGTAAATTTTTTATCCTCATATTCATTTGTTTCCTTATTAAAAGTTTTGGTTCTATAAATAATTGGAGTATGAAGACTGATAGATTTATTTTCTAAAGCGAACTCAACTTCACCTATATGAGAGAAGTATTTTTTAACCTCTTCATTGTCATTAATTAATGAAAGGTAATAAATACCTAAAACGATATCTTGACTCGGAACAATAATTGGTTTTCCAGAGGATGGGGAGAGAATGTTATTTGTGCTCATCATTAACACTCTTGCTTCTAGTTGTGCTTCTAAGCTAAGTGGAATATGTACAGCCATTTGATCACCATCAAAGTCTGCGTTAAAAGCTGTACAAACTAATGGGTGTAATTGTATTGCTTTACCTTCAATTAGAATTGGTTCAAACGCCTGAATACCAAGTCTGTGAAGTGTTGGGGCTCTATTTAAAAGAATAGGATGTTCTCTAATTACTTCATCTAAAATATCCCAAACCTCTGGTCTTTCAGACTCAACCATTTTTCTTGCAGATTTAAGAGTTGAGGCAAAACCATAGGATTCTAGCTTGTTGTAAATAAATGGTTTGAAAAGCTCCAAAGCCATTTTCTTCGGAAGACCGCATTGATGAAGTTTAAGCTCAGGTCCAACTACAATTACAGATCTACCAGAGTAATCAACTCTTTTACCAAGTAGATTTTGTCTGAATCTTCCCTGCTTACCTTTGAGCATTTCTGATAAAGACTTTAATGGTCTTTTATTAGTGCTTGTAATAACTCGCCCTCTTCGCCCGTTATCAAATAGTGCATCGACAGACTCCTGGAGCATTCTTTTTTCATTTCTGACAATGATGTCTGGGGCCCTTAGATCTAAAAGTCTTTTTAATCTATTATTTCTGTTAATTACTCTTCTGTATAAGTCATTCAAATCAGAAGTAGCAAATCTACCACCCTCTAATGGAACTAAAGGTCTTAGCTCAGGTGGGATAACTGGAAGAACTTTAAGTATCATCCATTCAGGCTTTATGTTGGATTTTTTAAATCCTTCCATAACTTTCATTCTTTTTAGAATTTTTTTCTTTTTTGTTTCTGAAGATGTGGCCGCACTCTCTTCTACTAACTTTTCAATTTCTTTTTCTAGATCTAAACTAGATAAAATTTCGTGGACGGCTTCTGCTCCAATACCATGTTTAAAAGAGTCTTCACCAAATTG
>JBJKYU010000019.1:0-11002 GCA_045560885.1 Alphaproteobacteria bacterium | reverse complement strand
CCCGTTAACAACTTTCCAAGTTGTTTATTATATTTTTTATTCTTGAGATAAATCCCAACAATGCCACACATTTAATTAAACTCCTTCGTAGCCAAATTCCAGAGCAGCGTCGGTGATGCTATGATAAAAGGAACCACCAAAACTGCGAAGTGCATATAAGCGAATAGTTTTAGGGTTATTACTAATGAAATCAATTAAAATATTAATTCCATTGTAAGTGGTGTTGGCACAATTGCCCTCTTTAAAAACATTTTCATTAACATTCAAAGGGGAACCTTTTTTTATAACGTCCAAGGTATGGGCGCCCTTAATTTCAACGGAAGCTCTAGAATGAGAAAGATCGGTGATTGCAAAATCATTATCACTACAAGCTGAAGAAATAAGGTCTTTTAGATTAGAGTTAGTCGAAATACAAATCCAAGTCTCAGGGCCAATCCACAATATTCTTAAGTTCTCATTTGCAGAAACTAAAGGGTTTTGTTGTGGTAATGACAAACCATCAATTTTAATTTGATTTGATTGAACTTCACTTTTTCTGAACTTAGCTACTTGATAAATAGATAAATTCTTGATTTCAGAAATCTTCAGAAGATCTTGCTTACCTTCATGATCTCCAAATGGACCAATTTTATGATCAAATTGTAAAGCAGAAATATTAGTATCACTCATTTTATGACCTCACCCTTTCTCCTTTAGGATCGACATAATGGGAAGAGACCACCTCAACAGGAATTGAAATATCTTTCAGTGGAGAGACAGCTATTAATTGTTTTCCAATTTGTTTCTTTCCATCTTTTAAAATTGCAATTGAGAATGGATTATTATATTCCACACTCCAACACGATGATGATACATGTCCTAGTTTTGGAATAGGAGTCGGGGCTTTATCATCAGCAACCAAGTGTGAACCTTCAGGTATTTTACTTTTTTTATCAACCGGAACTAATCCAACAATTGTTTGTCTATCTTCACTGACAAAAGCATTTTTTGATAATGATCTTTTACCAATGAAATCTTTTTTCTGACTAACCATTCCATTTAAACCGACATCATAAGGAATACTTCTTCCATCTAATTCAGGACCCGCGACGTGACCCATCTCTATTCTCAAAGTCGATAAGGCTTCAGTTCCATAGGGTTGCACACCAAACTCAGATCCTACATCCATAATTTTTTTCCATAAATGAAGACCGTAATTAGACTCAACATTTACTTCATAAGCAAGCTCACCTGAAAATGAAATTCGATAAATTCTAGCTGGAATATCGCCTAACTTGGTATCAACGAGACCCATAAAAGGAAGACCTTCATTGGATAAATCAACATCAGGGAATAATTGTGATAAAAGCTCTCTGGACTTAGGACCTGCTACCGCAACTCCTGCCCACTGTTCTGTAGTGGACAAAACATTAACATCGAGATCCGGCCAAACAACTTGAAGGTAGTGCTCCAAATGAGAAAGAACGTTTGCTGCTTGTGCAGTAGTAGTAGTCATATGAAAATGATTTTCTGAGAGACGAGAAGTAGTTCCATCATCAAAAACCATACCGTCTTCTCTTAACATTACTCCATAACGAGCCTTACCGACAGGAAGCTTAAGCCAAGCATTAGTATAAACTCGGTTTAAAAATTCTGGTGCATCTGGGCCTTTAATATCTATTTTTCCAAGAGTGGTAACATCACAGATACCCACATTTTTTCTTACATTAGCTGCCTCTCTATTAACAGCATCATTCATAGTTTCCGTTCCTCTTGGATAATATCGAGGTCTAACCCACAAACCTGCGGCTACAAAAACTGCGTTGTTTTCTTCATGCCAAGCATGAATTGGAGATTTGCGTGTTGGAAGATAGTGATTTCCAACTTCACGCCCAACGATTGTTCCAATCGTAACAGGAGTATAGGGTGGACGGAAAGTTGTATGTCCTACTTCAGGAACGATCTTTTTTTCAATATTAGACACATACTGAAGGCCATTTAAGTTACTAGTTTTACCTTGATCGCCAGCCATACCTAAAGTGGTATAACGCTTCACATGCTCTATAGATCTGAATCCTTCTCTTAAAGCTAACTCTACATCTGAAACCGCAACGTCGTTTTGAAAATCAATAAACCTTTTTGGTTTTTGTCCATTTGGTAATGGCATACACCAAAGTTTTTCATGAGGTTTTTGGTCGGGCTCATTGGAGGTCGGTGTATCAGTCTTAACTCCATTTGAAGTAAATTTATTGGATAGTTCAAATCCTACTTGAAAACCCTCGGCTAGAGATTGGTTTAAAGTAAAAGCTCCGTTTGCTGAACCCACAGCAGTTTCTTTTTGTCTTTTTTTATCAGGAACAAAGGCATCAATATCTTCATTAAATTTTAATTTATTTCCAGCTTGTGAAGAAAGATGAACGGTAGGTGTCCATCCACCTGACATACAAATACAATCACAATCAACCTCCTCAAGAGAAATAAAGTTTTCTTTCTGACTATCTAATGTTCCGATAGTAGCGGACTTAATTTTAAGATGACCCTTGGTGTTTGCTATGCCTGAATTAAATCTTATTTTGATTCCTTGTTCTTGGACTTCTTTGACAAGTTGACCATCAGAACTATCTCTAGTGTCTACAATGATAGGTTTAATATCGTTTCTCAAAAACTCTAATGCAGTAGCATAAGCTGAGTCATTGTTTGTAAAGATTATAGGTTTTCTTCCGACAAGAGTTTCGTATACTTTCATGTATTCTCTTGCGGCAGATGATAGAAATATTCCCGGTCTGTCGTTATTACCAAAAGAGATAGGCCTTTCAATAGAGCCTGTAGAAACAATTACCTCACCTGCTCTTATATAATGTAATCTTTGGCGAGGAGTATATTTAGATGGGTTTTCCACGTGATCGCTGACTCTCTCAAACATTACAGTCATGTTATGGTCATAGTATCCAAATACTTGCGATCGATTTTTTACAACAACATTTGGCATATTTTTGAGTTGAGAGATCACATCGCTTGCCCACTCTCTTCCAGACATATTACCAATGGTTACATCATCATTTAAAAGCGATCCCCCAAAGTGAGCTTTGTCTTCTGCGAGAATAACTCTTGCGCCATTTTTGGCAGCCGCTAGGGCACTTGACAAACCTGAAGGTCCAGAACCAACGACTAAAACATCACAATGCTCATAGTTATGTTCGTATCTATCTGGGTCAGGTGACAAAGGGGCTACGCCCATGCCTGCAGCTTTACGGATAAACGGTTCATAAACTTTAAACCAAAAACTTTTTGGCCACATAAACGTTTTGTAATAAAAACCAGCTGGGAAAAAACGGTTTAAAATATTATTTATCTCACCAATATCAAATTTGACAGACGGCCAACAGTTTTGGCTTTTAGCTTTTAAGCCTTCAACTAATTCAACCTCAGTAGCCATAATATTGGGCTCGGAGCGATCGCCCTCATGTAATTGTACCATTGCATTTGGCTCTTCTACTCCAGCGCCTAGAAAACCACGAGGTCGATGATATTTAAAACTTCTACCGACTAAATGTATGCCGTTAGCTATTAAAGCAGATGCGAGAGTATCTCCTTCATATCCTTGATAAGAGTCTCCATTAAAATTGAAGTTAATTATTTTTTCCTTATTGACTAAACCTTTGGAGTTTGAAGTTCTATATTGATTACTCATTAAAATCCTCATTCATTTTACATGTAGAAAAAATTTCATGTGTTGCTGTATCTCTAGAAGCTTTGAACCATTGACGACATCCAGAAACGTGTTGCCATAGTTCTGTGTGCTTTCCTCTTGGGTTATCTCTGAAGTAAACAAAGTCATCCCAATCCTTAGTAGAAATTTCTTCTCCTAAAGCTGGTCTTTTTATATTTCCATCTCCGCCATAAGAGAATTCATTTTGGGATCTCTTCCCGCAAAAGGGGCATTTAATTTCTAGCATTAATTAACCGATCCAAGGCTTTGGACCAACGCCTTTTTCATCAATGATGTTTCCAGTATGGAAACGATCTAAATTGAATTCCGCATTAAGCTGATGAACTTCATTTTTCGCAATTGTATGTGCGAATACCCAACCAGAACAAGGCGTAGCCTTAAATCCACCATAACACCAACCACAATTTAAGTAGACTCCATCAATATGTGTCTTATCAATAATTGGTGAGCCATCCATGGACATGTCCATAATACCGCCCCAGGTTCTTAACATTTTCAAGCGACTAAAATTAGGAAATACAGCCAAGCCTCCAGTTAAAACGTGTTGGATCATCGGCATGTTACCTCTTTGAGCGTAACTATTATATCCATCCAAGTCGCCACCCATAACCATTTCACCTTTGTCAGACTGGCTACAATAGAAGTGACCCGCACCAAAAGTGACAACATGATCAAGAATTGGTTTAACGGGTTCAGAAACACAAGCTTGAAGAACATGAGCTTCAATTGGCAATCTCATATTCAACATGTCTGCTAGCAAAGTAGTGCTACCCGCAACACATAATCCAACTTTTTTAGCTTTAATATTTCCTCTAGACGTTTGAACACCTTGGACTTTACCATTTTGAACATCAAAGCCAGTAACTTCACAATTTTGAATTATATCTACGCCCATAGAATCTGCTTGACGAGCATAACCCCAAGCAACAGCATCGTGTCTTGCTGTTCCTCCTCGAGGTTGCATTAGTCCACCGTGAATTGGAAAACGACATGTGTCAGAGAAGTCTGCGAAAGGAATCATTTTTTTTAGATCTTCTCTACCTAGCAACACAGCATCAATACCGTTTAAACGCATCGCGTTACCTCGACGAGCGTAAGCATTCATTTGAGCATCAGAGTGAGCTAAATTAATAATACCTCGAGGTGAGTACATAACATTATAGTTAAGTTCTTGGCTAAGAGTTTCCCACTGCTTCATACCAAATTCATAAAAATGAGAGTTAGCATCAAACATATAATTTGATCGAAGGATGGTTGTATTTCTTCCGACGTTACCACCGCCAATCCAACCTTTTTCTAAGATTGCAACATTAGTGATGCCGTGCTCTTTTGCTAAATAGTAAGCTGTAGCTAGTCCATGACCACCGCCACCTACTATAACAACATCGTACTCTGATTTTGGCTCTGGATCTTTCCAAGCCACCTCCCAATTTTCATGGTTGGAAAAGGCATTTTTAACTAAACTAAATATAGAATATTTTTGCATATGGATTCCTAACTCCACTGATCATACATTTGGATATGACCTTACAAAAAATATTGTTTCAAATTATGAAACAAATTTATAAATAATGAAGTTTTTATATTTTTAGTTTTTCTAAAAATATTGTTTAAAAGATATGACAAAATATGCCAAAAAAATATTTTTTAAAGCAAAATTAATCTTTTATTATAAGTAAAAATTAAGATTTGATTTATTAGGAGGATTTAAATCACATGAGAGTTTGTATTATAGGTGCGGGCCCTAGTGGACTTGCGCAATTAAGAGCCTTCGAATCTGCAGAACGAAATGGCGAAAAAATCCCTGAAATTGTTTGTTATGAAAAGCAAGACGATTGGGGCGGCTTATGGAATTATACTTGGAGAACTGGTACAGACGAATATGGCGAACCAGTACATGCTAGTATGTATCGTTATTTATGGTCAAATGGACCAAAAGAGTGTTTAGAGTTTGCCGATTACACCTTTGAAGAACATTTTGGAAAACCCATAGCCTCTTATCCTCCAAGAGCTGTGATGCTTGATTATATTCAAGGCAGATTAAAAAAATCAAACTTTCGAGATAAAATTAAATTTAGAACTCCAGTGAGAAGTGTTGTCTACAACAAAGATAAAGACAACTTTAGTGTTACAGCTCATAATTTAGTAGATGATAAAAAAACTACAGAAGAATTTGATTATGTAGTTTGTGCTTCTGGACATTTCTCAACTCCTAACGTGCCAAACTTTAAAGGTTTAGATAAATTTGGTGGTCGAGTAATGCATGCGCATGACTTCAGAGATGCTCTTGAATTTAAAGACAAAGACATCTTGATAGTTGGAACTAGCTACTCAGCTGAAGATATTTCATCACAATGTTGGAAGTATGGTTGTAAATCTGTAACTATTAGTTTTAGAACTAACCCTACTGGTTTTCATTGGCCGGACAACTTCTCACAAGTTCCTTTAATCGATCATATTGAAGAAGGAAATAAAGTTCACTTTATAGATGGAACTAGTAAAGTTGTGGATGCGATAGTGTTGTGCACTGGGTATCTACATTATTTTCCATTCTTAGAAGATGAATTAAAACTTAAAACCAATAACTGTCTATGGCCACTTGGTATCTACAAAGGAATTTTCTGGGTCGACAACCCCAAAATGATTTATATCGGAATGCAGGATCAATTTTATACATTTAACATGTTTGATGCCCAAGGATGGTATGCTCGTGATGTAATCATGGGCAAGATATCTCTTCCTTCTAAAGATGAAATGCTGAACAACAATCAAGAATGGAAAGATCGTGAAGAAAAGCTTGAGACAGATGAAGATATGATTTGGTTCCAAGGTGACTATACCAAAGAGCTAATCGAAGCTACTGATTACCCAACATTTGATATTGAGGCTGTTAACAAAACATTCATGGAATGGGAACACCATAAACATGACGATATCATGGGTTATCGAAACAATTCTTATAAGTCTTTAATGACAGGGACGGTGGCACCAAAACACCATACTCCTTGGAAAGAAGCTTTAGATGACTCTAAAGAGACATACTTAAAAAATTAAGATTTAAGTCAATTGTCTAAATTAAATTATAATCTCATTGGCTGGGGAACATTTGTCATCTCAGCCATTGGTTTTATTATTTCTAGTATAGGGAGTTTTTGGGCCATGTTTGGAAGTATCTTCTTTCTTCTTGGCTGTATTATTTTTTTGATCCCCTACATTTTTAAAAAAGACTAAGGAGAAATATTTTGACTAATTCTTCAAATTTATTAGTTCGTCAAAAAGGTGATGCGCCTTTTACAAAAGACCCATCTGTTTCATATACTATGCCTGCTAGATTTTACACAAGCCCTGATATTTATGAAATTGAAAAAGGCGCTATTTTTTATAAATCATGGCACTACGCTGGTCATGCTTCTCAACTAAGTGAAGAGCGCTCATATATTACAACTTCTATTCATAATCAAAATATTTTTATAGCTAAGGGTTCGGATGGAAAACTTCGTGCTTTCCATAATGTTTGCGCTCATCGTGGACATATTCTTTTAGAAGGTTCTGGTAGAAAAAGTGTTATCACTTGTCCTTATCATGCGTGGGCATTTGATTTTTCTGGAAAACTTGTAAACGCAAGAAACTCAGAAAATGTTGCTGGATTTAATAAAGATGAATTTTCGCTCAAAGAAGTAAAACTTGAAGTATTTTGTGGAATGTTAATGGTGAATTTAGATTTAAATGCAAAACCATTTGCTGAACAATTTAAAGGATTAGAAGAAGAGATAAGACATTACATGCCGTCTGTTGATTCTTTAGAGTATGCTCAAAGGGATACCTTTGATGTAGCTTCTAATTGGAAAGTGTTAGTTGATAATTTTTTAGAGTGTTATCATTGCTCACCTGCTCACAAAGACTTCGTTGATTTAGTTGATATGAATTCTTACCGTACTATTACTCATAAAAGATATTCATCTCAATGTGCTGCTGCTCCACTAAAAACTAATAGTAAGGCATATAGCTTTGAGCCAGGAGACGTAGATTTTGGTTATGCTGGCTTTTTTGTTTGGCCTAATTTTACGATTTGGATCTATCCTGGAGAGGCCAACTTATCAGTTTTACAAATGAATCCGTCTTCGCCTACTAGAACAATTGAGTACCAAGATTGGTTTACTCCTGGAGGGAAATTATCTCCTCAGTTAAAAGAAGCAGCAGACTATCAAAAAGATGTTTTGCAACCAGAGGATATTGGTCTTTGTGAAAGTGTCCAAAAAGGCTTGAATTCTAAGGCCTATAACCAAGGAAGATTTATAGTTGATAAAGGATTAACTGAGTTGTCTGAACACGCAGTCCATCATTTTCAGCATATGGTAGTCGAAGCTCTAGGCGCCAATCTTGAATAAAAATCAATAATTAACACCTAGATATTTTAAATTTACACTCTTTCAGGAATAGAGGTGTCCTTCCCTCGAGGTATAGCTTTCTCTTTATCATAAAAAGGCAAATCGACAACAGAACAGGAAGATTTACCACCATCTGTGTTTTCAACTGTAATTCCTTCTTGATCTAGCCAATGTCCCGCTTCATAAAAACGAGCATAAGCTATATTGGTTTTTAGAGTTGGGGAAAAAACGGAAGCTGATAAATGCCCAACCTCTTTTTGACTTTGATCAAAAAGTTTAGCTTTATATTTAAAGCTATCTTCACAAGTAATACCAAATATTTTTTTTCCTTTTTGAGATTGACTAATTTTTACTAATGCATCTTTACCTATAAAATCTGGTTTATCCAAATCAACTAAGGCTCCAAGACCAGCATCAAATGGATTCATAGTAATATCAAAATCAGTGATATTATCCATGATCCCAGCTTCAATTCTTCTTGTTTCCATTGATAAAATTCCATCAACTTCCATTCCAAGAGGTTTGCCTTTTGAAATAAGTTCATTCCAAAGTTTTTCACAGTCAGTCTTGTCACCTTGGGTATAAATTTCGTAACCTCTCTCTGAGGTCCATCCAGTTCGAGAGATATAGACTTCTTGATCAGCTACTTTAAAAAATCCAGACTGGTAGTACTTTAAATTTTCATCAACTACTCCATTAGTAACTGCGTTGATAACCTCTAGGGATTTGGGTCCTTGGATTTGTATTACTCGAGAATGGGGATCGGAGATATTTACATCATATCCTGATTTGTGAGCCATTAACCAAGTTTCAAGAGCACCATCTGGTTGAACATACCAAAATCTATTTTCCTCTAATCGAAATAAGATTCCATCCATAAAAAGACCGCCATCCTCATTACAAGCTATGGCATACCTTCCTCTTCCCACATTCATATTTGCAATTTTTCTTGAAAAAATTTTTTCTAAAAACTCAACAACTTGAGGGCCGTCGATTTGTATGGGCTTCTCAGGTACATCATAAAGAACAGCTCTTTGTCTTAATGCCCAATACATATCCACATTATCATTGCCAAGATAAATAGGATAAAAACGACCTGCATAAACACCATAAACAACACTTTCATTATCGTAAAAATCGAAAAATGGGCCTTTATCAAACCTTTTACTACCAATTAAAAGTCTGGTGCGATCAGAGTGGATAGAATTACTGCTCATAAATTAATCCTTTCAAACTAATTTATTAAAAAAACTAAAAATTAGATTTATAATTATTTTTAATAAAGTTGAATATAAATGATAATTGATTCAAAAAAAGTCATAAGAACTATTAATATTTTAGAAATTCTAAAAAATGTCTAATTGGCTTCCTTCATTGAATGCCCTGAGGGCTTTTGAGGTAACGGCAAGAAAAAAAAGTTATAGAAAGGCTGCTGAAGAATTAGGCGTTACTACTGCAGCCGTTAAACAGTTAGTTGAAAAACTAGAAAATCTTTTAGGTGAAAAACTTTTTTTAGGAAGGGGTCAAAATTTAAAAATTACGTCAGTCGGTGAAGTAGGTCTGGAAGAGTTAAGTATTTCATTCAAACAAATTGAAAGAACAGTCAATAGGATGAAATCTTATAAAAATAAAAATAGATTAGTTATAACTTGTGAACCCTCTTTTGCTTCTGCATGGCTTGTTCCAAGACTAAATAAGTTTAAAACACTCAATCCTTCAATAGAGGTTTTAATTGATTCATCACCAAAAGTTGTAAGTCTTTCAGATGGGTCTATTGATTTAGCAATACGTTTTGGAGTAAATGATTATAGCTCCCGATTAAATGTAGAAAGGCTATATGATGAGTCTCTTGCTGCTTATTGCAGTCCCTCGTTAATTCATGGTTTAAAAAAAATATCTAAATTTTCGGAAATTGAAAATTATCCTTTACTAAGATGGGATACCTCTCAGTTTAATTGGTCTAATAATACCAAAAGGTGGATGGATTGGGAAAATTGGATAAAATTTGCAAAATTAGATACTACTTTGAATTTAAATTATGGCCCAAAGTTTACAGAATATAATCTTGCTCTTCAATGTGCCATTGCAGGGCAAGGATTTATACTTGGCAGCACACCAGTTTTGAGTGACTTAATTAAGAAAGGATTACTTATAGATCCTTTTAATTTATCAATAAAAACTGACCTTGGTTATGATTTGGTCTATGAAAAAAAAACTTTTATCAAACCTGAAATTGAAAAGTTTATAAGTTGGATAGTCTCTGAAAAAAAAAATAATTAATTTAAAATTGTGTAAATGTGGATTTTATTTCCATCCAAATCTCTTATATACGCTCCGTAATAATTTGGAGTATGATCTCTTAATCCAGGCCCGCCCTCATCTAAACCACCTGAGTTAATAGCTGTTTTGTAAAATAAATCGACTTGTTCCTTGGTTTCTGCGGTAATAATCATTTGGGTTCCATTGCCGTGAGTCGCATTTTTTTCATTAAAGGGTTTGATTATCCAAAAACACTCATCCTCACCATTTTTACCATAACCAACCTCATTTTGTGTAGTTTGATGTCTTACAACACCTATAGTTTTAAAAACTTTATCGTAAAAAACTCCAGATTTTTCAAGATCATCCGTCCCAAAACATAAACCAGAATAAAACATCTATTGATAATAAATGATTAAGCTCTAACCCTTGATTTGGTTGGATCATAAAAAGGAAATGGAACTACTTTTGCTTTAATTCGTTTTTGATGACCATCGAGTTTTCCAATTTCCACTTCTGTATCTAATTCACAATAATTAATATTCATTTTACAGAGAGCTATATTTTTATTAAGAACAGGCGATTTCATTCCACTGGTAATAATACCTATTTGCTCACGACCATTACCAGAGGGGTGAACACAATC
>JBJKYU010000018.1:0-11126 GCA_045560885.1 Alphaproteobacteria bacterium | reverse complement strand
TTTTTCCAGGATTGAAAACTTTTTTTAGAACTCTCGATAACTTTATCAATTTCAGTTTCAGTTGACAGAGGTCTTTCTAAATAAACAGAATTATCAATGGGGGTAATTGTTTTTTGAATACTCATAGTTGCTCCACAGTTAAAGGAAATATAATGAAAATTTGATCAAAAAAAGTCAATGGCTTTCTTTAAATTACTAGGTTTACTTATATTAATAAAAATTTAGATTTTTGTTGTGAAATTAAATCTTAAGGGCAAAACGGTTGTAGTTACTGGAGCCGCTGGTGGCATGGGCCTAGCAACAATAAAGTTACTACTAGATTACAATGTGAAAATTCTTGCTTTAGATATACAAAAACCAACTAAGAAAATTCTTCAGCACAAAAAAGTAACATATTGTCAAATAAATTTGGTCAATGAAGGAGAGTTAAAAAAAGCCATCAACAATTTTATAAAAACCAATAAAAGAATAGATTACCTAGTAAATACCACCGGGGTTTTATGGTTTGGAAAAGATGTTTCTGCCGTAGATCTTGACTTAGATATATGGGATCAAGTTTTTGATATAAATCTTAAAACTATGGTTTTGCTCTCTAAGTTTATTATCCCTGTAATGAAAAAAAACAAATTTGGATCTATGGTTCATATTTCATCAGTTGATGCTCTTTCAGGTGATGACAAGCCTCAAGATGCTTATGGAGCAAGCAAAGCTGCAATGATCCGACTATCTAAATCATTGGCTATTCAGTTTGGGGCATATAATATCAGAAGTAACTGTATTCTTCCTGGCGCTGTAGAAACTCCAATGCAAGATCGATGGAAAAAAATTCCTAATGCGAAAAAAAACTTAAAAGAATTTATGCCAATTAAAAAAGTTATTCAACCTGAGGGTATAGCTCAAGGAATTTTATTTTTATTAAGCGATCAAAGCGAATATATAACTGGAACTGAATTAATTATTGATGGAGGTTTAACAGCGCGGCCATAAAATTGACCGCTCTGTAATAATTGTTTTAGCGATTCATTTTTGCTATTACTTCACCGGGAAAAGCTACAGCAACATTATATTTATACATCATTTCTTGAAGTGATTGTAAATCACTCCAATTTTGACTAGCTTCACCATGCAATTGAAGACCCATAGATGTTTCATAATGTTCACTTAAAAAATAATAGACATTACCTGTATATCCTTTAGAGGGATCTGTCATGTCAACTGCTTCGTAACCTTTGATAACTGAGTAAGCATTTAAACGATTGTCTCCAGATAGAGAGTGATCTTTATGCATAAACTGATGATGACTTTCAATTAAAGCCTCCACTTTTGCAACCTCTTCTGCAGGAACCTTCAATACGACTGCGAATGAATTTGGCTGCATGTGACCCTCGGAAAAAGAAAGATTTGTATAAATTATAAGTAATAGAGTAAATAATATTTTTTTCATTTAATACCTTTCAAGTTAAAAATTTTAATATATTAGGTATTGTAAAAATTTACTCATGCTCATTTTGCATGAACGATACAAATAAATTTATTTAAGTAGTTTTAGAAGTATTAAATCTAGAGAAGAAACTTTGAGCTAAGTTTTGAAGCATACTTAATTGTTTTAATTTTGAAACTCCATCAACAATACCATCGACTGATTTACTAATAAAATTTTTGGTAGCAATATTTTTATTTGATCTATCATTTAGCCAATAAATTAAAGTTGCCAAGTAAATCATTGAAAGCAATCCTCTTTTTGAATAATAACTAAAATCATTTGATTTATCACCAGAAAGCTTCCAAATAAAATCACTATTTTCATGGAGTAACTTTACTGACATTAAAATATTACCTGGACGAAGTAGGAACTTTAGCATCTCAGGTAAAGCCTTTTTTAAATAAGCATTACTCTCAAACTTTAATTCTAGGATCGTTTTAATTTTATCTCTCACTTTTAAACGGGAATTATTAAAAGAGTTGTAATTCTTTTCAACTAAAGCATTATTTTGGGCAATTAGAAACTTCAATACATCGTATTCAAAAGATGGAAATAAAAGAGCTAGATTAGGTGTAGAAATCTTCAATTTTTTTGCACATTGAAGAAGGGTTTCTCTAGACCATCCAAATTTTGGTACATCTTGAACGAATAAGTTGGCTAATTTTTCTTGCTTTGACTTCATAATTATATATAACTTACGCCTTTATGAGGTTACTAGATTGACTATAGAAGTACAAGTTAGAGATAATAACGTAGAAGCAGCTATTCGCGTTCTTAAGAAAAAGCTTTTAAGAGAAGGTATTTTCAAGGAGTTAAAACTCAGAAAGCATTATGAAAAACCGTCTGAAAGAAAGCTTCGTGAAAAAGAAGAATCTATCAAACGGTTCAAAAAGCTAATGCGTAAAAAGAAATTCGATTAGTTTTCTAATCCCTTTATTATATCTTCACAAACTTTTTTCGCATCTCCAAACAACATTAATGTGTTGTCACGGAAGAATAGTTCATTTTGAACTCCGGCATAACCGCTAGCCATACCCCTTTTCACAAAGAACACTTGCCCTGCATTTTCCACGTCTAGAATAGGCATTCCATAAATTGCACTAGTTTTATCTGTCTTTGCTGCTGGGTTGGTAACGTCGTTTGCTCCGATAACAAAAGCAACATCAGTTTCTGAGAAATCTCTGTTAATCTCATCTAATTCTAAAACCTCATCATAAGGAACATTTGCTTCTGCTAACAAAACGTTCATGTGACCTGGCATTCTTCCAGCAACTGGGTGAATAGCATAACGAACTTGTGCTCCTGCTGCTTTAAGAAGGTCTCCCATTTCTCTAAGAGCGTGTTGTGCTTGTGCAACTGCCATACCATAACCAGGAACAATGATAATTGTTTGACTGTTTTTCATCATGAAAGCTGCATCTGCAGCGTTACCCTGTTTTGCGACTCGATCATCTTTAACTCCACCTGTGCTAGCTGCTTGCTCACCACCAAAACCACCGAGTAAAACGTTTAGGAATGATCGATTCATACCTTTACACATAATATAACTGAGGATAGCACCTGAAGATCCAACAAGAGCACCCGTAATAATTAAAAGATTATTTGATAGCGTAAATCCAATTCCTGCCGCTGCCCAACCTGAGTAAGAGTTAAGCATAGACACGATCACAGGCATGTCCGCACCACCGATGGGAACGATTAGTAAGACTCCGATTAAAAAGGAAGCTGCAACAATCATCCAGAAATATTCTGGGTTTTGATCAATACAGAACTTAGCAATTAAGGCGATGATTCCTAAACCAAGAGCTAGGTTAAGAAGGTGTTGGCCTTTGAAAACTAAAGGATTACCTGAAACGAAACCTTGAAGTTTGCCAAAAGCAATAATTGAACCAGTGAAAGTTACCGCACCAATAGCCGTACCTATCGCCATTTCAACTAAGCTTCCCAGAGGGATATTTCCAACAGTACCTATATTAAAGGCACTTGGATTATAAAAAGCAGAGGCAGCTACAAAAACTGCCGCTAAACCGACAAGACTATGAAAGGCAGCTACTAACTGAGGCAATGCAGTCATTTGAATACGAACTGCAATAACACTTCCTATTAAACCACCTATGATAAAAGCAATTGCTATTTCCTTATAACTTAAAACGCCAGGATTAGAGACAGTAGTAATAATGGCGATAGCCATACCTACAATACCATAAAAGTTACCTCTTCTGGCAGTTGTTGGATGAGACAATCCTCTTAAAGATAAAATAAAGAGAACTGATGAAATTAAATAAGCGACTGATGTTAAATTTGACATTATTATTTTCCTTAACTTTTCTTCTTAAACATTGATAGCATCCTGTTGGTTACAACAAAGCCGCCAAAGATATTTACAGCTGCCAAACCAACTGCCGCTAAACCAAAATATTTTGAAATTGTTGCATCGATAGGGCCAGCTGCGAGCAATGCACCTACGATAATTACTGATGAGATCGCATTTGTTACGCCCATTAAAGGACTGTGCAACGCTGGTGTCACTGACCAGACAACATAATAACCAACAAAACATGCGAGTACCAAAACTGTAATACCAAAGATAATAAAATCACTATGACCCCCTGTTGTTTCAACCGCTGATAAAGCTAGTTGACTGGCTTGATCTGATAGCTGTTGGGCCTTAAAAGATAAATTTTCTAATTGAATTGAAATTTCTGACATAATCTCTCCTTTACTTGATTAAATTTTTTCCTGCTGAACAAACCAAAGTTGCTTTGATAATTTCATCATTTTTGTTAATAACTGATTTCTTTTTATCCTCAAAATTCATGAGTTTTAAAAAATTGGAAATATTTTTAGAAAATAAGCTTGATGCATTATTTGCTACTCTTCCTGGGACATTTGCGTGACCAACTATTTTCAATCCATTTTTGATTACCACTTTACCAACTTGACTATATTCACAGTTTCCACCAGACTCTACAGCAAGGTCAACTATGACCGAACCTTGTTTCATATTGTCGAGCATCTCCTTTTTTAAAATAAGAGGAGCTTTTCTTCCCGGTATTTGAGCTGTACAAATAACAATATCCATATCTTTTAAAGTCTCGGCTAAAAGTGCCTCTTGTTTTTTTTGATATTCTGCACTCATCTCTTTTGCATAACCGCCTTTGGTTTCTGCATTTTTTGACTCTTCATCTTCTACCATGACAAATTTTCCACCCAAACTCTCTACTTGCTCTTTAGATGCTATTCGAACGTCTGTAGCATAAACAATAGCCCCTAATCTTTTTGCTGTTGCAATGGCTTGAAGTCCAGCAACACCGGCACCGATAACAAGAATGTTTGCAGGAGTTACTTTTCCTGCAGCCGTCATAAATAATGGAAGAACTCTATTAAATTCTTGAGCTGCATCGATAACAGCGTGATAACCAGCTAAATTTGCTTGAGAAGATAAGATATCCATATCTTGGGCTCTTGTAATTCTGGGAACTCTTTCTAGAGAAAATGCAGATATTTTTTTTGAATTAAAAATTTTAATAGTATCTACCTCATTTTGTGTATTGAGCTGGGATATAACCATGGAACTACTTTTAAGTTGTTTTGCCTCATCGGAAGAAGGGCAATTAATTTTAACAACAATATCTGAGCTACTTAAAATTTCTTTAGCAGAAGCGATTGAAGCTCCCGCCTCTTTATAACTTTTATCCGTAAAACCAGATAATAAACCAGCATTTTTTTCAATTAACACTTGATGGCCAGCTTTAACATAGTTTTTTACTTCATCAGGGCTAATAGCTACCCTGTTTTCAAATTTCTTTTTTTCTTTGATGGTTCCGATTATCATGGTTGAGTTCCTTTTGGTGGTATATTGTATACCAGATTAAATTCCTAATTTTAAATATTTATATGAGTTTTTTAACGAAACTATGCGAAATTAAGATTAAATTCCAGCAAATTTAAGAGCTTTTTTTTGATTGTTATCAACAGTCTTAACAGAAAAATCCTTAATTAGCGCATGAAATAACTTATACCAGTTTATTTCTGCTTTAAGGTGAATAAATATTGACCCTAAACCAACAGCGGCTCTATCCATAAAGACAAACTCTCTTGGTGGTTTAACACCGCCATATTTTTTGAGTTCTCGGTGAACTTCACCAGCTATTTTTGCACCATAAATACCACTGTCTGAGTCCTGAATTCTTCGAACTTCATTTTTAAGAATAGGATCATAAAGAAACAATGCCCACTTATTCAACACAGACATTAACTTATCATCTATATCCTTGAAACCCCAAGCTTCATAAGCTTTTTTAATTTTAGACTTATCATTTTCTTTGAGAGCAAAATATAAATCAATTACTCCCTTAACAAATTTAGCTGGAAAAATTCTAACGCAACCATAGTCAAATAAATTAATATTATTTTTTTTATCTACAGAATAATTTCCCAAATGAGGATCTCCATGAATTATTCCGTATTTATAAAAAGGATAATACCAGGCCATAAATAATTTTTTTGCAAGTTCATTTCTAAGGTTTTGGGGTGCTTTTTTGTATTCTATCAATTTTTTTCCCTCAAGGTATTGCATCACCAGTAACCTATTAGTTGAAATTTTTTCATAAACTTTTGGAATTTTGATGAAGTCATTTTTCTGATGAATAAAATTGAAAGCTTTTAAATGTTTATGCTCTAACCGATAGTCTAATTCCTCTTTAAGCCTTACTTCAATTTCTTTATAAATTTCTCTAATTTGAATTGATTTATTATAGCTAGAATAAATTTTAAAAATTATTTTTAACTGACCAAGATCAGCTTCAACTGCAGAAGCCATATCAGGATATTGTAGTTTGCATGCAACTTGATCTTTGTTGGGCAGAGAGGCTTTGTGGACCTGACCCAAAGAAGCGGCAAAACTTGCCTCTTTATCAAAAGATAAAAAATGTTCTTCCCAATTCTCTCCAAGTTCTGCTTTCATTCTTCTTTTGACAAATACCCAAGACATAGGTGGTGCATTTGATTGGAGTTCTGCTAATTTCCGCGCATACTCTTCAGGCAATAAATCTGGGATAGTGGCGCTTAGTTGGGCCACTTTCATTAAAGGACCTTTTAAGTTTCCTAAGATTTCAGTTATTTGAGCGGCATATTTTTGATCACTTAAATCAAAATTTAAGTATTTTTTTCCAGCAAACTGCGTAGCTAGAGATGTTAAGGATGTTGTAACTTTGGAGTAGCGTTTTACCCGAGATACAAAATTATTATCTTCTTTCATTGAGCGACTTCTTAAATAGCTTTTTCAAACTCATCGATTAGACCAGAGATCATCGATAAACCTTTTTGCCAACTATCATTATTTTTCAGATCAACATTAAATGGCTTAAGTACTTCACTATAATGTTTAGAACCACCGCTTTTAAGCAATTCAATATAATTATTTTTAAAATCTGGCAATCCCTCGTCATAAAGTTGAATTAAGACATTTACTAAACAGTCCCCAAAGGCATAAGCGTAAACATAAAAAGGAGTATGAATAAAATGGGGGATATAAGACCAAAAGTATTTATAACCATCGGTTAACTCTATATGAGGGCCGAGACTATCAGATTGAGTTTTCATCCAAAATTCACAAATTTGATCGGATGATAATTCTCCATTTTTTCTTTCGTTATGAACTAGTTTTTCAAATTCAAAAAATGAAATTTGTCTTACAACTGTGTTAATCATGTCTTCAATTTTAGAAGCTAATAAATATTTTTTCGTCTCTGAACTGCTCTCAGCCAGAAGAGTTCTAAAAGTCATCATCTCTCCAAAAACACTAGCAGTCTCAGCTAAGGTTAAAGGTGTGCTTGATAACAATAATCCCTGTTTAGATGATAGGTACTGATGACAACCATGACCTAGTTCATGAGCTAAAGTCATAACATCGCGTGTTTTTCCATGAAAGTTTGTGAGTATATATGGGTGAATAGAAGGAATTGTAGATGCAGCAAATGCACCCGGAGATTTTCCGGACTTTAGCTCCGCATCAATCCAATTATTTTGAAAAAATAGAAGAACAATGTCTTTGAAACTTTGATCAAAATTACCATAAGATCTTAGAACTATGTCTTTAGCTTCTTCCCATTGAATTTTTACATTAGGAGAGTTTGGATAAGGGGCATTTCTGTCCCAATAGTTCAGTTTTGGTAGATTGAATAATTTTGATTTAATTTCATAATAGCGGTGGGATATATTTTTATAATTAGAAATAACACTCTGACTAAGTGCTTCTACCACCTCATCCTCAACATTGTTTGCAAGATTGCGAGACTCAACAGGGGATTTGTAATTTCTCCATTTATCATTGGTGATTTTATCTTTCGCAAGGGTGTTAGTAATAAAGGTGAATGTCTTAGAATTGTTTTTGAAAACACCTTCAATACTTCCTGCCGCTTCTTTTCTAGTGTCGGCATCATGGTCTGACAATAAATTTAATGCATCTGAGCTATTTAATTGTTTATCTTTGATATCAAATTTTAAGTCATTAATTTGCTCTTCAAAAAATCTTACCCATGAGGAATTTGCTGTTAGGCTTTTATCAAGAAATATTTGTTCACTTTTTTCATCAAGTTGATGATCTTTAAACCTTCGAACATTGATAAGCCAGTTTTCATATCGACCAGAGCCTGATACTAGTTTTAAAAACTTTTCTTCTGATAAGGAATTAATTTCATTAGTGAAAAATATTAGGTTGGAAGAAATCTCAGTTAGTTTTTCATTGATACCTTGGTAAAATTGAACAATTTCTTCATTATTCATATTGGTTGCGTAAACTAGAAATGCATAATTTCCTAATTTATCGCCTATCTCGTTACCATTTTCATACTCCTCTATGACAGTTTCAAAATTATCTGAATGTTTCTCGATATTTTGTTTGTACTTTTTATTAAATGACTCAGAAAATTCTCTAAAAGCATCCAAATCAATATTGATTTGATCATCTTTAGTGTCAGAGTAGAAATCCTTTAAATTCCAATTTGGTAACTTTTCAATCATAATTATTAGTATTATTTATCTTTAAATTGTTGTAACTGTTCTGCCGTTGCTTCCTTTTGAAATTTTTCTTTCCAATCGGAATAAGGCATGCCGTATATAATCTTTCTAGTTTCTTCATAATCTAGATCATAACCTAACTCAGATGAGTACTTTCCATACCATTTAGAGAGACAATTTCTACAGAAGCCACTAAGATTCATTAAATCAATATTTTGAACGTCAGTTCTTTTTTGTAGATGTTCAATTAGATGATCAAGAACTTTTGCCTTAATCAAAACTTCATTTTCTTTAGTTATTTTACTCATAGCAATTTACTAATATCATGTTATTAATTTTTATCTAAATGAATCAATTAAAATTAAGAAATAGACGAGCAAAAATTGTCGCCACTCTTGGCCCTGCTTGCGAAACTGAAAAGACTATTGAAGAGCTTTTTTTAGCTGGAGTTGATGTCTTTCGTTTAAATTTTAGCCATGGATCCCAAGAAGACCATATTCAAAAAGTTAAAATTGTTAGAAAATTAGAAAAAAAGCATAATCGTTACATTTGTATTTTAGGTGACCTTCAAGGTCCAAAATTTCGAGTCGGTAAATTTACAAATGTCAAAGAACAGTTAAAGAAAAACCAAGAATTTACTTTTGATCAAAATAAACAGGATGGAGATAGTAAAAGAGTATATCTGCCACATAAAGAGATTTTTAAATCTATATCTGTTGGTCAACGCCTACTTGTAAATGATGGAAAGGTTCGTTTAAAAGTAAAATCAAAGTCGCCCACTTCAATCAAATGTGTTGTAACTGATGGTGGGGAAATCTCAAATAACAAGGGACTAAATATTCCCGATACCAAACTTGATTTAAAAATTATTACTCCAAAGGATAAAAAGGATTTACAACTAGCTATAAAATTAGATGTTGATTGGATTGCCCTTTCTTTCATTCAAACAACTAAAGATTTACTCACTGCAAAGAAACTCATCCCATCCAAATTTAAAGTAATGGTTAAAGTTGAAAAACCCTCTGCGATGGACGAAATTGAATCGATCACCGAAAATTGTGATGGAATAATGGTAGCTAGAGGAGATTTAGGTGTTGAAACAAATCCTGAAGATGTACCTATTCATCAAAGAACTATGGTTGCTGCTTGTCGAAAGTTTGGACGACCCTGTATTGTTGCAACTCAAATGTTAGAGAGCATGATTGACTCTCCTACTCCTACTCGCGCTGAAGCTTCAGATGTAGCGACAGCTGTCTTCCAAGGAGTAGATGCTGTCATGTTATCTGCGGAGTCTGCGGCCGGTAATTATCCAAAAGAGGCTGTAGAAATGATGGACAAAATTATTAAAAGAGTAGAAAGCGACTCAAAATACTTAGCTAATATTCAAAATTATAATCTTGACCATACTAAAACTTCTACTGAAGCTATAGCGACTGCGGCTTTAGAAGTTGCAAGCATAGCAGGTTGTAATTGTATTGCTACTTTCTCGCAATCAGGAAGGTCTATTCTTCGAGTGGCTCGAATGAGACCTGATGTGACTCTAATAGGTCTGACGACTAATACTAAAGTGGCTCGTCAAAATGCATTAACTTGGGGCACTTTTATGGATGTGGTAGATGAAATTTCCTCTTCTACTGAAATGGTTGATCGAGCTTGTAGAGTTGCTAAAAATCGAAAAATTTTAAAAAATGGTGAAAAAATTATTATTACTGCTGGCGTTCCATTTGGAAAAGTTGGTACAACGAATACTCTTCGAATAGCTAAAATTATTGCGGATAAAAAGTTAACTTAACTTTGAACAAGCTAATTTAATACGTTGGCAAGCATCTTCTAGGATTGAGTCAGAAGTAGCATAGGAAATCCTAAAATAACCATCAAGTCCAAAAGCAGAACCCTGAACCCCAGCAACTCCGACTTCTTCTAGAAGGTAATCCATGAAATCACCATCGGTTTCAATAATTTTTCCTGACTCCGTTTTTTTTCCTAAAATGCCCTTACAGGATGCAAACACATAAAATGCACCCTCTGGTACTCGACAGGATAGCCCTGGTGTTTCATTTAGGTGTTTAACAACCAGATCTCTTCTTCTTAAAAAGGACTCATTGTTTGAAGATATGAAACTTTGATCTCCATTCAACGCCTCAACAGAAGCGGCCATTGAGATGGATGCTGTTGAGGATACGTTTTGTGATTGTACTTTATTCATCGCATTGATGATATTGGTTGGACCTGCTGCGTAACCAACTCTCCAACCCGTCATACAATAAGATTTAGATAAACCATTCATGGTTAAAGTTCGGTCAAAAAGAAATGGGCAAACTTCTGCAATAGTATGAAAAGTATTTCCGTCATAGACAATTTTTTCATAGATATCATCTGATAAAACGTAGATGTGCTCATGTTTTTTTAAAACTTCACCAAGAGCCATTAGCTCTTCTTTGGTGTACATTGACCCTGTCGGATTGCTTGGACTATTTAACATTAGCCATTTAGTTTTTGATGAAATATTTTTTTCTAAATCTTCTGGTAATAATTTAAAACCAGAGCTTTCTCCACACTCAACAACTACTGGATTTCCATCGTTTAAAACTACTATATCGGGGTAGCTTACCCAATAAGGAGC